>CAVDMS010000043.1:0-13654 GCA_963610045.1 Bacteroidaceae bacterium | reverse complement strand
GCTCATGAAAGTGTTGGTTTACGGAGCAGGTGTGCTTGGCTGCAATCTTGCAAGAAATATGCTTCGCGCAGGCAAGGATGTAACACTGCTGGCGCGCGGAAAGTGGGCAGAAGAAATAAGAGAGAACGGGTTGCGGATCAAGGACAAATTTTCGCCCCGTATGTCGGTAAGCCGTATTCAGGTGGCGACCGGTCTTGCGCCGGATGACGCATATGACGTGATTTTTGTCGTCGTGCGCTATACGCAGCTCGACTCGGTTGCAAATGACCTGAGGAAAAACGTAACGAAAAATATTGTGTTTGTCGGAAACAATGTTCGCGCAAAAGCGCTTGCCGCCACGCTGCCGGAGAAAAATGTGATGTTTGCATTTACAAACGCGGCGGGGCATCGGGAAAGCGATCATGTTGAATCCGTTGACCTTAAAAAGATCACCGTAGGTACGCTTTCGGGCGCACCGTCAAGCGAGGAGCTTGTCGGGCGGATCTTTGAAAATACGAAATATAAGGTCACCTACGAGCCGAACATTGGCGACTATCTTCTCTGCCATGCTGCATTTGTGTTGCCGGCAGTCTTTGCCTGCTACAAAACAGACGGTGATCTGAAAAAGCTGAAGGGCAACACCGCCTATTTGAATAAGCTTATTGACGCAAATATTGAGGGCTATCGCGCTATACGAAACGCAGGACATGAGATCCTTCCGAAGTCGGACGAGGATTTTGAGAATGCGGCCTACAGAAAGACCTGTCTGCGCTTTTTCAAGCTTATCTGTGCAACAAGTCTCGGGAAAATATGCGTATCCGATCATGCCATGAACGCTGTGGATGAGATGAGTGCGCTTAACCGGGATATAAAGCAATTCTTTGACGAAAACGGCGCCGAATATCCGATATGGCGCGAGCTTGAATCGGAGTGCGACAGGCAGAGAAACGGAGAGATGTAAAATGAAATATATCGGTATGCCCATGGGTATGTGGGTGCTGTTTGCAAGATCGTTCCGAAAACAGCTGACGACTGTATTCGGCTACGATGCAGACACTGCGAAAGCCATTGCAAAAAAGGCAAAGCCGAAATACAAGGAGATCATTGCAGATTTGCCTGAGTTTGAAAAAACCGATCGCTTTAAAATGAATATTGTCAACTCTGCCATGTTGGGGGCATTTATTCTCTCCATGCCGAAGCGCCCGGATGTCGAGCGCCTGACTGTATATTATGCCGACGCCATGATGACAAAGCCGATGAAGTGGTTCTGCCGTAAGAGCGGGAAGAACAAATTCACCGAAAAGGACATCGCAGGAATGAAGGCGACCGCTGCGTTGAAAGCCGCTGACCGCAATCCCTATTCGTGGAACATGGACTTTTACGAATACACGGACGGAAGCGGATATGAGGGACGTTTTACAAAGTGCGGCATCTGCGTTTTGATGCAGAAGCTCGGACTGTATGACCTCACGCCTGCGCTTTGCCATCTCGACTACACCATGAGCGAGGCGGGCGGTGTGACGGACTTTGTGCGCGAGTACACGCTCGCCTCCGGCGGGCCGTACTGCGATTGCGGATACAGGAGGAAGCACGGATGACCGACTTTAACGACATCGGAATTTCGCGACAGCTCGATATACCTCGCATAAAAAAGCTGCTGTCGATCGGACTGTTTGCATCCGTCCTGCATTTTGCAGGCGACATGATACTCGGATTGGGCATGGAGGATGAGAAACTTACGGGAATTTTGCGGATGATCTCTGCATACACCGGCACGTCCGACAGCGGAATTTTCACCGCAGCGCTGCTTGGACTGATCGGTATGGTACTTGAGGGACTATCATATTTCGGCATATACCGGATGATTGTACCTTATTCGCCGAAATGTGCTCACAGCTATCGAGCGGGCATATTTGGCTATCTGATGTTCGGTGCGTGCGGCTATCATGTTCCGATCTGCGCCCTCGTATTTCTGACAAAGCACGGTCTTGCAAACGAGCTCGTTTTGCGGTACGCGGCCTATTTCATCCTGCCGGCATTTGCACTGTTCTGGATATTCTTTGCTGTCATGGAGATCGCGCAGATCAAAGCCTTTGCAAAAAAGCTGACGCCGTGCCCGAAATGGGGATGGGTGTTTTCTCTACCGATCGGTATGCTTATTGCCATGCTGCCGAGCATATGCGGAGCTCTGCCGCTGTGCAATGCCCTTGCCTGCGCATGGATCGCGTTTGGCAACCTTTGGATGTTCGGCGGGCTGCTTATTCTCATGCACCGTGTCCGGCAGGCATAAGGAAGCATCACGCTCAAAACCGGCTTATCCTTATCTGCATCCGCCCAAGCGCCGATGATTTTAAGCTCTGCTTTCATAATAAGTAAGCTCCGAATTTGATTTTTGCCATTTAAATTAAAACTCGGATAGTCTGTAAAAATGATAAATCCGAACCCTTCACCGATTGGCTTAGGGTTCGGATTTTGCTGTTTAGCAAAGAACGGTGATTTTAATAGAAGCTTGTTAAGAGTTCGCCCGACTCTCTGTTATTTATTTTCCGGCTAAAATACACAGGGTGTCGCCAATGTCCGCATCAATGCAAATTGACTGCCGCTCGATCTCTCGTGGGCACATTGCCTGACCCTGGTTGATACAAGCATAGGTGGCGTTAGGGTTCTTGGCCGTCATCTGCCAGAACGGATACTTGATGATAACAGGGGTGTTGTATCCTACACCAAGTTCAAGAAAAAGAATTTTCTGCCCGTCACGGGTACGGAGAAAATTTACATACCGCTCTGCCGCCATGTGCCAACCTTCGTCCTCCACGAAGCTATCATCGCAGCGGAGGTTCATGGTCATGGGCTTGCCGCAGTGGGGGCAGATGGGCAACAGTTCTGTCGAAATTTTCATGTTTTCCTGCCGTTCGACCATTTCACGGATCACGGCTTCGTTATCAAAGGTTTCCCGACAGCACGGTTCGCTGCACTGAAAGAGTCCGTAATCGCCCTGTGTATAGAACAGCCGCTTCTTGTCAAATCCGGCCTTTTGAAAGCAGTGATCCACATTCGTGGTGATGACAAAGTAATCTTTCTCTGCCAAAAGCTGAAGAAGATCGGAATAGACAGACCTTGGCGCGTCCTGATAGCGGTTGATGTAGATATACCGGCTCCAATACGCCCAAAACTCTTCCTTCGTGGGAAACGGATAGAATCCGCCGCTGTACATATCTTTGATGCCGTACTTTTTGCCAAAGTCGGAAAAGTGCTGTTCAAATCGTTTGCCGGAGTATGTGAATCCTGCTGCCGTAGACAGTCCGGAACCGGCGCCGATTACCACAGCGTCGCAGTCCCGTAAAGCTGCTTGCAGCCGCTCAATCTGCTCGGAGCAGCCTTTCGTAGATGGATTTGTCCGGATCCTTGAAAACATTGAAGATCACCTTCTTGACACCGGTTTGCTTTTTCATAAATTCTTTGACCGTCTTTACGGCGATCTCTGCCGCCAACTCGTTGGGGAAATGAAACTCTCCCGTGGAGATGCAGCAGAACGCCACGCTGGTCAGACCGTTCTCTGCCGCCAATTCCAAGCAGGAATGGTAGCAGGAAGCCAACAGCTTTTTGCTTTTTTCCGTTACCCGCTCGCTGATAATAGGCCCGACCGTATGCAGCACATAGCGGCAGGGCAGATTGAACGCAGGAGTGATTTTTGCCTGCCCTGGCGGCTCCGGATAAGCCTGCTTGTGCATCAGCTCGTCACAGGCAAGCCGCAGCTCCACGCCTGCGTAGGTGTGAATAGCGTTGTCAATGCAGCGATGGTTCGGAATATAGCAGCCGGTCATACCGCTGTTGGCAGCGTTGACAATGGCGTCGCATTTGAGTGTCGTAATATCGCCCTGCCATAGATACAGCCCCGGTTGGATAGGCGTCAGGTCAGCAAGGTCGGTTATACCCTTTGCCTCGGTTTCGCATTGCAGATAATCGTCCTGCACTTGCAGAAACTCTGCACCGATATGTGCGGGTCTGCGAACGTTCATTAGACCGCGCAGTAAAGCTTTCTGCCGATCGGAATCAGCCGGAATGACAGGTATCCGGCAGGATGGAAGCTCGTTCAGCAGCGTTTGAATCAGAAACAGCCGCTTTTCACTTTGATTCATGGTCAAAACCTCTTTCCCGCGCCTCGCTATCAACGCGTTGCTGCTTAAAACTCGTAAGGAGGATTGCCGGAGAAGTCGGCGATGACGCCGTGAGCGTTATCGAGATAGAACACCTCAAAGATGGGGTTGGTAGCCTCGCCGTACTGTCCCTTCACAATGGGGTTCCGGATACACATTTCCTTGGCAGCCATGTTGCTTTCAAACACAGCCTTACCGTGCAGACGGATCCACGCATAGTCCGGGCTGGAAACGGAAATCTCGATCTCGGGATTTTCCTGCATATCCTTATAGACATCCTTTTGGTTGTTGGTGCAGAACCAAAGCTTGCCGTCCAGTTCGCCCGCGAACATAAAGGGGCGGCATTTTGCCTTGCCGTCACGACCGACGGTAGCCAGATACTGCACAGGGTTGGCGTTCAGAAATTCTACGACTTTGCACATGATAAGTACCTCCAAAATGGTTTTTGCCTCCGAAAGCTTGCTTTTCCCTTTCATTGATATTATAATAACGCCGTAGCTCCTTTTCGTAAAGTAAGCACAATATTGTGCTGTAGTTACCAAAAGGAAACCATTGGAGGCCAATATGGAAAAGATTAAAAAAGCAGAGCTTCCTGCCTGCCCGGTAGAAACCACATTGACGCTTATCGGAGATAAGTGGAAGGTTCTGATCCTTCGGGATCTGATGCCGGGGACAAAGCGATTCGGAGAACTGAAAAAGTCCGTAGGCAACGTGTCACAGAAGGTTTTGACTGCTCAGCTTCGTGCAATGGAGGAGAGCGGTCTTGTCCACCGCGAGGTCTATGCAGAAGTCCCGCCGAGGGTGGAGTATTCGCTGACGGAACTTGGCGCAAGCCTGAAACCCATTCTGGATTCTATGTGGGCTTGGGGTGAAGACTATAAGGCACGAATGTCCGAATAGAGTAAATTACTATAGCGAGCGATTCTGATTCGGCTTTGAAGGCTGAAATATCGCGTATAAATGTCGAAACCCCCGATTTTATCGGGGGTTTCTCGGGCTATATCATGCCTTTATATTGGTGCGGGTAACAGGGGTCGAACCTGCACGCTTGCGCACAAGAACCTAAATCTTGCATGTCTGCCAATTCCATCATACCCGCATATAAGAGTATTTTAACACGCTTTGAAGAATATTTCAACAATATTGTTGTTGACATTTTTCCGCAGCAAAACTATTATTGTTTACATTCGAAAATAAGGCTAAGACATCAGAGAGAAGTGGTTTCGTGTTAGGAGTAATCGCAAATTCGGTAATGATAATCCTCGGCGGTCTTGTCGGACTGCTGTTTCGCAGCAAGATAAAGGGCGAGCTTGTCGACACCCTCATGGCGTCGATGGGACTTGTCATCCTCGTTATCGGCATCGACGGCGCTGCCGGCGTGCAGGACATACTGGCGGTCGTCATCTGCCTTGCGGTCGGCGGTCTTATCGGTCACGCACTGAAGCTGCAAAGCTTTTTCGACGGTCTCGGCGAAAAGATACACGAAAAGCTCAAAAACACCCGCTTTGCAGAAGGGGAATTTGGCGAGGGACTTGTTACCGCGTCGGTGCTGTTCACCGTCGGCAGCATGGCGATCCTCGGCTCCATCGAAGCCGGACTTAACCACAACTACACCATACTTATAACAAAGGGCGTCATCGACATGGTGAGCGCCATCGCACTTGCCGCCGCAATGGGAGCGGGCGTGCCGTTTTCGTTCATCCCCGTTTTCATTTGGGAAGCCGTCGTTACGCTGTTTGCCGCCTTTGTTTCGCCCTACCTCGGCACCGAGGTGGTCGCCAATATGTCGGCGGTGGGCGGAGCCATATTCATTGGTATGGGCATCAATATGCTCGGCATCTCAAAAACCAAGATAAGAGTCAACGATATGCTTCCGGCGCTTCTGCTGCCGGTGGTCTACACTCCGATCGCAAACTGGATAGGAGGTCTCCTGTGAAGAAGAACAGATACGCCGCAGCGGTGCTGCTTGCAGGCTCGCTGTGGGGCTTCATGGGCTTTTTCAGACGGAGCCTCGATGCCATGGGCGTTTCCGCTGCGGGCTGCATTGCGGTGCGCTGCGTCTTTGCGACGCTGCTGTTCGGCGTCACCATACTGTGTACCGACCGCAAGGCGTTTCGCATTAAGCTGCGTGACCTTTGGATATTCTTCGGCAGCGGGGTGCTGTCGCTGTTCACCTTCGGCGTGTGCTACTTTAAGGCGATGGACTACATGAGCCTTTCCGCCGCTGCGATCCTGCTCTACACCGCACCGTGCTTCGTCATACTCATGTCGGCTCCGCTGTTCGGCGAAAAGCTCGACGTGCGCAAGCTTGCGGCGATGCTGCTTGCATTTGCGGGCTGCTGCTTAACGTCGGGCATAGCATCGGGGGCAGAGCTTAGCGGCATAGGTCTTGTCTTCGGACTTGCGTCCGGCATCTGCTATGCACTGTACAGCATATTCGGGCGGTTTGCGATAAACCGTGGCTACGGCACCTTTACGATAAACTTCTACTCGTGCCTGCTTGGCGCCTTAGCCGCCGTGATATTTGACGGCGGAGCCTTTGCCGCTCCGATCTGCGGCAGCCTGCAAGACTTTGCGTTTGCGGCGGCGACGGGACTTGTGACCTGCTATCTGCCGTACCTTCTGTACACCTATGGACTGTCGGGGCTGTCAAACGGCAAGGCGTCGATCATGGCGTCGATCGAACCAGTGGTCGCAACGCTCGTAGGGGTCACGGTGTACAGCGAGAAGCTGTCGCTTGCGGGCGGACTGGGCATCGTACTCGTGCTTTCCGCAATAGTGCTGCTGAACTTGAGGAGCAAGAAGAATGAAGAAACAGAGAATTTGGGAGCTTGACGCATTCCGTGGCATATGCATACTCGGAATGATCGTCGTGCATGCCGTGCTTGACATAAAGGGCTTCGGCAGCACCGGCAATGCGGTGTTCGACTTTGTGCGTGAGTGGGGCAGTCTGCTGTTCATACTCATCTCCGGCATATGCCTTACGCTCGGCAGCAAGAGCCTGCGCCGGGGACTCATAGTCTTTGCTGCCGGAATGCTGTGTACGCTCGTGACTTGGGGTATGTACAAGGTCGGCATGGAGGGCGAGGGGATAATAATTCGCTTCGGCATCCTGCACTGTCTCGGTCTGTGCATGATAATCGGCAGCGTGCAGAAGCATATGCCGAAGTGGGCGGTTCTGCTCCTTGCGGCGGCGCTCATCGCACTCGGCTTTTATGTGAAAGGCGTTTCGACCGACTGCGCATGGCTGTTCCCCTTGGGGATAGTAAGACCGGACTTCAGCTCCTCCGACTACTTCCCGCTGCTGCCGAATCTCGGCTACTTCTTCGTCGGTATTTTCCTCGGCAGAACGCTGTACGCCGAAAAGCGCAGCCTTATGCCGAAGGTCAATTCCTCCGCTGCGCCCATCCGCTTCCTGTCGTGGTGCGGCAGGCAGTCGCTGTTTATTTATCTGCTCCATCAGCCTGTGCTGTACGGTGTGATATATCTTCTGAATATATGAAAAAGGCTCCCGGACGGGAGCCTTTTTAGGTTTACATTTACTTTTTGAAGCCGTCCTTCAGCGAAACGGCACGGTTAAACACGAGATGCTCCGGCGTCGAATCCTTGCTGTCAACGCAGAAGTAGCCGCTGCGCAGGAACTGATACTGAGCGGGAGCGGTTGCACCCTCAAGCATTTTCTCAAGCTTGCAGTTTTGGAGGACCTCAAGCGAGTCGGGGTTTAAGCAGCTCAAATAATCCTTGTCGGCGGCGTCGGGGTCGGAGTCCGAGAAGAGGTTTCCGTAGAGCCTGATCTCGGCGTCGCAGCAGTTTGCGGCATCGACCCAGTGTATGGTCGCACCCTTGACCTTGCGTCCGTCGGCGGGGTCGCCACCACGACTTTCGGGGTCGTAGCTTGCGAGTATCTCGGTGACGTTTCCGTCCTCGTCCTTCACGCAGCCGACGCACTTTATAAGGTATGCGCCCTTTAAGCGGCATTCGGGACCGTCGGGGTAGAGGCGCTTGTACTTGGGGATCGGGGTCTCAAGGAAGTCCTCCGCTTCGATGTACAGCTCACGGGAGAAGCTCACCTTGCGGGTGCCGGCTTCGGGGTCGTTGGGGTTGTTTTCGATCTCAAGCTCCTCGCTCACGCCTTCGGGGTAGTTGACGATAGTCAGCTTCACGGGGCGCAGCACCGCCATTGCACGGGGTGCGTGGTCGTTGAGATCCTCACGCAGGCAATGCTCAAGGAAGGGGTACTCAACGGTGTTGGGGACCTTGTTTACGCCGATACGCTCACAGAAGTTGCGTATGGAGGCGGGGGTGTAGCCTCGGCGGCGGAGACCGCAGAGGGTCGGCATACGGGGATCGTCCCAACCGGAGACGTAGCCCTCCTCGACGAGACGGCGCAGCTTGCGCTTGCTGAGTACGGTGTAGTTGATGCCGAGCCTTGCAAACTCGATCTGACGGGGCTTCGAGGGGACGGAGACGTTGTTTATGACCCAGTCGTAAAGCGGACGGTGATCCTCGTATTCGAGGGAACAGAGCGAGTGCGTGATGCCCTCAAGCGCATCCTGAATGGGGTGCGCAAAGTCGTACATGGGGAAGATGCACCACTTCGTACCCTGACGGTGATGCTCGATGTAGCGTATGCGGTAGAGGACGGGGTCACGCATGTTGAAGTTGCCGGAGGCAAGATCGATCTTTGCACGGAGGGTGTATTTGCCTTCGGGGAACTCACCGTTCTTCATGCGCTCAAAGAGGTCGAGACTCTCCTCAATAGGTCTGTCACGGTAGGGGCTTATTGCGGGCTTTGTGGTGTCGCCACGGTATTCCTTAAACTGCTCCGGGCTAAGCTCGCAGACGTAGGCAAGACCCTTATTTATAAGCTCAATGGCGAACTCATAGGTCTGCTCAAAGTAGTCGGAGCCGTAGAAAAAGCGGTCGCCCCAGTCAAAGCCGAGCCAGTGGATGTCCTCCTGAATGGCGTCGACATACTCCGTATCCTCCTTGGCGGGGTTGGTGTCGTCCATACGCAGGTTGCACAGACCGCCGTACTTTTCGGCGGTGCCGAAGTCGATAATGAGCGCCTTGCAGTGACCGATATGCAGGTAGCCGTTGGGTTCGGGCGGGAAACGGGTGTGTACCTTCATGCCGGCAAAGCGGCCGCACTCGGCAATATCCTCGTCTATAAAATTCTCAATAAAATTCTTGCTCGTATCTTCCATGTGTCGATTCTCCAAATCTTTTCGATTGAATATGATTATATACGATTGCCCCGACAATTACAACAATAATTTATAATGTTGCAAATGCACTTGAGCTAACGGCGGTGGGTGTGGTAAAATGAAGTCAAAAAGGGAATAATGAAACGAGGTGTTTCCCATGAAAGCATATGACGTTATTGTGATAGGTGCAGGTCCTGCGGGCGTCTCCGCTGCGCTGACGCTCAGAAACCGTGGCAAAAGCGTCGGTGTTATAGCAAACCCTCCGCAGACGACGAATCTCTATAAGGCGGAGCATATCACAAACTACCCCGGCATCGTCGGCAGCGGCAGAGAGCTTAACGATGCCTTTATAAAGCAGCTTGAGCAGTCGGGCGCAGAGCTTATCTTCGGTAAGGCGCTGAGCGTTCTGTCCCTCGGCGGAAGCTTCGGTGTTTCCACGAGCGACGATGTTTTTGAAGCCCGTGCGGTCATCGCCGCAACGGGTATAAGCCGCAGACCCTTATGCGAGGGCGAAACGAAATTCCTCGGCAGGGGAGTGAGCTACTGCGCCACCTGCGACGGAATGCTTTACCGTGGCAAGACCGTTGCCGCCATAGGCTCCGGCGAGGAGTTTGAGAAGGACGTGCGCTTTCTTGAGGAGATCGGCTGCACGGTGCTGAAATTTACCGGCGGCAGATTCGAGATCGAAGGCGGCGAGAAAGCGGAGCTTTTGCGTCACGAGGGGGAGGAATACCCCGTCGATTGTGTGTTCATTTTAAAAAGCACCGTGTCCGTCGGAAGTCTGCTCCCCGGTGTCAGGACCGAGGGAGGGCGGATAGTCGCCGACGAAAAGTGCGCAACGAATATTGCGGGACTCTTTGCCGCAGGCGACTGCATGGGAGCGCCGTATCAGATAGCCAAGGCGGTGGGCGAGGGCAATATCGCAGCCCTTTCCGCCTGTGAATACTTAGATAAAAAATAAAAAGGAGATATTATCATGGCAGTTTTACATCTTACAAAGGAAAACTTCGACGCAAGCATCGCAGAGGGCAAGGTCATTGTCGATTTCTGGGCGACATGGTGCGGTCCCTGCCGTATGCAGGCACCCATTCTTGAACAGTTTGACGCTCAGATGGGCGGAAACGTGAAGGTCTGCAAGGTCGATGTCGACGAGCAGCCTGAGCTTGCAAAGCGCTTCGGCATATTCAGCATCCCCACGCTCATTGCCTTCAATAACGGAACTCAGACCGAAAAGCGTGTCGGAGTGCAGACAGCAGAGCAGCTTGCGGAAATGCTCGGATAAAAAAGTATTGCAATTTTCGATGCACCTGTATATAATACGGGTGCATTAAAATTTTTAAGTATTCTGAGGTGAAAACAATGTCCGATTATATAATCAGCTGCTGCTCGACCGCAGATTTGAGCAAGGAACATTTTGAGAGCCGTGACATAAAGTATATCTGCTTCCATTATCAGCTCGACGGTGAAAACTACCCCGACGACCTCGGCCAGAGCATACCCTTTGACGAGTTCTACAAGCGCATGGCGCAGGGCTCCGAGACCAAGACCAGCCAGGTCAACGTTTCCGAGTACGTCGATTTCTTCACTCCCTTCCTCAAGGAAGGCAAGGACATACTCCATGTAACGCTCTCCAGCGGCATCTCCGGCACCATCAACTCCGCACTGACCGCCGCATCGATGCTCAGAGAGGAGTTCCCGGAGCGCAAGATATACATCGTCGATTCCTTCGGCGCATCCTCCGGCTACGGTCTTATAATGGACAAGCTTGCCGATCTGCGTGACGGCGGTATGCCCATTGACGAGCTTCGTGACTGGCTCGAAGCGCACAGGCTTGAGCTGCACCACTGGTTCTTCTCCACCGACCTTACCTTCTACATCAAGGGCGGCAGAGTCTCCAAGACTGCGGGCTTCGTCGGCAGCGTCCTCAACATCTGCCCGCTGCTCAACATGGATAACGTCGGCAGACTTATTCCCAGGGAAAAGATCCGCACGAAGAAGAAGGTCATCCGTCAGTGCGTCTCCAAGATGGAGCAGTTTGCAAAGGACGGTCACGACTATTCCGGCAAGTGCTATATTTCTCAGTCCGCCTGCTATGACGATGCAAGAGCCGTCGCCGAACTCGTCGAGGAGCTGTTCCCGAAGCTCAACGGCAAGGTCGAGATCAACAACATCGGTACGACGATCGGCAGCCACACCGGTCCCGGAACCGTTGCTCTCTTCTTCTGGGGCGACGAAAGAAAGGATTGACTTTTTAAGTCACGGCGGGTATAATATTTGAAAGCAAAATGCAGTGACGGGCAGGAGTAAGCGCCTATCGCATTTCAGAGAGGGAACGGCAGGTGAAAGTTCCCATGCGAGCCGCCGAAGGTCGGCCCCGAGCATTTCCGCCGAAGACTTTAAGCGGAAACGGTAGCTCCCGTTACAGAGCCGTGAGTGCCGCATATTATGCGGAATTCAGGTGGTACCGCGCAGGTTACAGCGCCCTGATATTATCGGGGCGCTTTATTTTTTTATTGCTTGCAAAAATACGGACAGGAGGAATACGAATGAAAGAATTGCCGAAGGTTTACGATCCGAGTTCGGTGGAAAAGAAGATATATGCCATGTGGCAGGAGGGCGGATATTTTAAAGGAGTCATATCGAAGGACAAGAAGCCCTTTTCAATCGTCATGCCCCCTCCGAACGTGACCGGTCAGCTCCACATGGGACACGCTCTCGACAGCACGCTTCAGGACATTCTGACCCGCTACAAGAGAATGCAGGGCTATGCGGCACTGTGGGTGCCGGGTACCGACCATGCGGGCATCGCAACGCAGATAAAGGTCGAGGAGGAGCTTCGCAAGAAGGAGGGCCTTTCCCGTTACGACCTCGGACGTGAGAAGTTCCTCGAGCGTGTTTGGGACTGGAAGAACAAGTACGGCAGCAGGATAGTTGAGCAGCAGAAGGTGCTAGGTGCATCCTGCGACTGGGACAGAAGCGTTTTCACCATGGATGAGCAGCGTGCAAAGAGCGTCCGTGAGACCTTCTGCGAGCTGTACGAGAAGGGACTTATCTACAAGGGCAACCGCATAATAAACTGGTGTCCCAAGTGCCGCACGGCACTGTCGGACGCTGAGGTCGAGTACAAGGACATGCCCGGCAGCTTCTGGCATATAAGATACCCCATCGAGGACTCGGACGAGGAGTTTATTATCGCCACCACCCGTCCCGAGACCATGCTCGGCGACTCCGGCGTTGCCGTCCACCCCGACGATGAGCGCTATAAGCACCTCGTCGGCAAAAACGCCATCCTGCCGCTGGTCGGCAGAAGGCTCCCCATTGTCGCCGACGAATACGTTGAGCTCGGCTTCGGCACCGGCGCCGTTAAGATGACCCCCTGCCACGACCCCAACGACTACGAGGTCGGACTTCGCCACGGCCTTGAGCAGATACTCGTAATAGACGAGGATGCCAAGATCATAAACGGCGGCAAGTATAACGGCATGGACCGCTACGAGGCGAGAAAGGCGATCGTTGCGGACCTTGAGGAGCAGGGCTACCTCGTGAAGGTCGAGCCGTACAATCACAACGTCGGCTGCTGCTACCGCTGCGGTACCGTCGTTGAGCCGCTCACCAGCCCCCAGTGGTTTGTAAAGATGAAGCCTTTGGCGGAGGCGGCGATAGACGTCGTTAAGGACGGAAGGATAAAGTTCGTCCCCGAACGCTTCACAAAGACCTATATGAACTGGATGGAGAACGTCCACGACTGGTGCATTTCCCGTCAGCTCTGGTGGGGACACAGGATCCCCGCATGGTACTGCGACGACTGCGGTAAGATCACCGTTTCACGCACCGATGCGGAGAAGTGCGCTCACTGCGGCAGCACTGCGATCCATCAGGAGGAGGACGTGCTTGACACTTGGTTCTCGTCCGCACTTTGGCCCTTCAGCACTCTCGGTTGGCCGGACAAGACCCCGGAGCTTGACTACTGGTACCCCACCTCCGTCATGGTCACGGGCTACGACATCATCTTCTTCTGGGTCGCAAGAATGATATTCTCCGGCATGGAGCAGATGAAGGAGGAGCCGTTCAAGACCGTGTTCATCCACGGACTCGTGAGAGACAGCCAGGGCAGGAAAATGTCCAAGAGCCTCGGCAACGGCATCGACCCGCTGGAGATGGCGGAGAAGTACGGCGCCGACGCACTGAGATTTAACCTCATAACCGGCAACAGCCCCGGCAACGATATGCGCTTCTACGTCGAGAAGTGCGAGGCGATGCGCAACTTCTGCAACAAGATATGGAACGCCTCCCGCTTTGTGATGATGAATC
>CAVDMS010000042.1:0-14212 GCA_963610045.1 Bacteroidaceae bacterium | reverse complement strand
TTGCGTCTATCGGTTCTTCACGCATAACGGCGGTCATAAACTCGGAGAACTGCCTACGCATCTCGTTGCGGCTCACGGTGCGGTGGTCGAACATATCGTTCTGCACCCACACAAGGTGCTTGCCCTTTTCCTTCGCCTGATCGTTTACGACGCCCGCAAGTCCCATTGCGCCCTTGCAGGTTATGTCGTCGTACACAAGCACGATGTCGCAGTTAAACTTCTCCGCCTCGTCCCAGACCTCAAGCAGGTGGTTGTAGCCGCCGGTGAGGTGGCGGCGCATGACGCCTCGCTCGTAGTTGTGGGCAATGCCGATGAGCGCCTCGTCAAGGTCGTCCTCGGAAATGATGACGTTGCCGGAGAACATATCCATCTGCGCTGCGACCAAAACGCCCCAACAGTTGTACGCCCAAGTGTTGAAGTCAACGTAGTAGCAGCCGGGACCGCCCCAGGTTATCATGCGGTGGCGTGCCTTATCAAAGCTGACCACCTTGTCACGGTAAGCTTTCTCGGCGATCTTGAGCGCCTTCTTTGCCGCCGTGTCGATGTACGGCATACTGCCGCCGGAGAAGGTAAAGTAGAAGGCATGGAACAGCGGTGAGATCACGTTGCCGTACACGGTGTACGGAGTTTTAATATACTCCCACGCCTCGAACTCGTTGCGCACCTCTTTGTTGTGCTGCTTCATGACCTTGAAAAACGCCTTCTCGTCGAACTTCTCGCCCGTGGTGTCCTCGATAAACTTAATGGTCTCCTTCATCTGCGCCAAGGCGTAGCGGTCGGTCGAGGGATCCTCCCAGCGCATCGGGATGCCTGCCACAGTGGAGGGTATCTTTATGTGGCTGTCGATGAGCTGACTGTTCATCGTCGAGGAGTCGCAGGGCATATTGTTCGTTACAAGGCAGGCGCCGACCTGCGGATAGTCGTCGTTAATGGCAACGCCGGCTGCGTTTGCGCTCAGACGGCAGGAGTCTGCCGGAAGTCCGACGCTCTCCATGATGTCCATATAAAACGGTGCAAGGTTCTGATCCATGTAGGTACCCAAAAGTCCCTGAAGCACCTCAAGCGGCAGCGATTTGAGATTCGGGAAGCCCGCCACGATCTCAGGACACATGGTCTGCTCAAGCATGACGAACTTATTGGCGTACTCGGTGTCACCGAAGCGGCGGTCGCCCTTCATGCTGTCGGCTATGAGACCGGTCGTACCCTTCATGATTGCGTGCATCTGCGTATGCGATACACGGAGTGCGGGTCCCTTCATTCCGGCAAGGCACTTGTCTATCATGTTGAGGCAGCCGAGGTATGAGCCGAGCCAACGATATTCAAGCATGCCCCTTGCGATGCGCAGCGGAGATTTTGCAACGAACTGCACCAGTATGCCGAGGTTTATGACCCACTGAACGTAGTCATAGAAGGTATCTTTAAGCCCGCGCCACTCACGGTGCTTTGCGATGCCGCTGCCTTTAATAAAACGCTTTGCTTCGTTTGCCATCACATTTTACCTCCTTGGATCTTCTTAATTTCAATGCTCTCGACAAACGCCTGGAACCTTGTGCGGAGCTGTCCTGCGGACGCCATCGTGTACTCCTTCTCAACGCCGATGCACGGGATGCCCTCAACGTCGTTCATCTCGTGAACGCCCATAACACGCTCATAGCTCCAGAATTCACAGAACTTCATTTGCAGGTACAGCACACCGTCGGCGTTGTAATCCTTAACGAGCCGCTTTATGTTGCTGCGGCGCTGGAGACGCTTTTCGGCGTTCATAAAACGGGGACACTCGCTCGTGTCGATATAGTGACGTGCGATCGCCGCAAGCGGACTTTCGCCCTCACGGATCTCGATCTCCTCCCTGCCGGGCATCGAGCCGTAGCAGTAGCGGTCGGCAGCGACGTATATGCCGCAGTCCTCCAAAAGCTTCGTAAAGTCGGGGTCGTCGATCTCGGAGCCGGTGACCACCAAACGCACTCTGTATGCAGGCTTTGAGTCTGTCTTGCGCTTTTTGACCTCTCGCAGAGTTTCCTTGAGCTTATCCTTTATGAGATACTGCGGGCAGCACTCGGAGACGAGCTGAAGCACATGGAACTCATAGCCCGTTATCGGGGGATTATCAAGCTTGCGAAGCTCGCCAAGCTCGCTTATGATGCGGCAGATCTCGTTATGCTCGGCGATTGCAGTCCTGAGCGCCTCGTCGGAAACGTCAATGCCGTAGACACGCTCCAGCGGCTCAAGGATATGCACCCTGAGCTGATTTTCGTAATGCTCGTAGGCGGGCTTCGTCGTGACAAACGGTACATCCATCATAGTGAGGAAGAAGTCCGGGTTCTTATCCTTCACCAGTCCCATGATATCAAAATACTCATGCGCACGGTGCATCATCTGGCAGGTCTCGCTCGACAGCATCGCCGACAGGAAATCGTAACCGCCCTCCATGCTGCGCTCAAGAATACTTCTCGTGAAGGGGCAGGTCTTGTTCGTCATGTAGTATGTACCGATGTCGGTGTTGCTCGTTCCCGGCGCTCTGAGACGCACCGAGAAGCAGCCCGGCAGATTGAGCAGCACCTCAGGCACGAAGTAGCAGGTGTAGCCCAATGCACGCTTCCCCTCACCGATCGCCTGCGAAACAAGCTCATTGTTTGCGTCTCTTAGCAGATTTTCAAAGAAAATCATATGCTTTAAGTCTTTCATACTCATCACCTCAATATAGTTGTAAGGCATCCGTGAATAATCACCGTTAAAATAATAACACGGTTGCTCACATATGTCAACATTTTTCTTGACAAACAAAGAGTTTTGCTTCATAATACAGTTGTGATTGTGATTATTCAATCACAGTATATTTACGGTGGTACTGAAATGACCTTTGATAAAATCACGGTTCCCTCGCCGAAGGAATGCTTCTTCGAGGACATGAAAACGAAAATTCTTACCGGGGAGCTTGCCGTCGGGCAAAAGCTTCCGTCCGAGCGTGCGCTTGCGCAGCAGACCGGGGTAAACCAGTCTGCCGTGCATCTTGCGATCAAGGACCTTGAGCGCACCGGGTTTCTCCGCATCGTGCCGAGGCACGGGACCTACGTCTGCGATTACATCACAAACGGCAACTATGACACCCTTCACGAGATGCTCAAAAACGGCAGCCGTCAGCTCACGACGGAGCGTATCACGGAGCTTATCGAGACGAGGAACGCCCTTGAGGGCGGCGCTATGATCCGCCTTGCGAAGAAGCACTCCCCCTCTGACATTCTGCTCCTCAAACGGCACATCATGCAGTTTAAGAAGGCGCAGGACGACGATCTCAGCGCTGCGGAGCTTGGCAAGATGACGAGGGATTTTCATTACCTCATCTGCCGTCTCTCCGGCAACGAGGTAATCATACTGCTGATGAATTCCTTCTCCGAGATCTCGGACGATCTGTGGCGGCATTGTGCCGGACACTGGGGCGTCAAAGGGCTTATCGAGCAGAGCGAACATATCGTGCGTCTCATCGAGCAAGGCAAGGGACTTGAAGCTCAGGTTTACATAACTGAGAAATTCAACGAATACGTCCGTGAATGCGGCATCAGTCTCTGAGTGTTTTGCAGGGTATCAATGCCGTCAGGCATTTGAATACAAAATTTTCAAGAAAGGTGTGGTTTTTTATGAAAATGGATCGTGTATGGAGGGTTCACGCTTCCTAACCCTCCGAATAAATTATTGGAGGAAACTAAATGGAAAACCAAATCACCGACCGTGAAGAAGTCACGCAAATCGACGCTGCATCCTTTTGGGGGACCGTCGCCGAGTCGGGCAAACCGCCCTCGACGGAGGATGTTCCCATAACCGTGGAGGTCCTCACCGATCCGGATGACCGGCAGCTCAAGGCGCTGGAAAACGGATTTCTCACGGAGATCGGGGAAGGACCCGCAACCGAGGAAAAGCAGGAGCTGCTTAGTCGGGCGATACGGGACGGGAAGATCACCTTCTTTGTCGCAAAGTGCGGCTGCCGGGCTGTGGGGATGTGCAGCGTTGCAAAATGCTTCTCCACCTTTGCCTGCACCGACACCGGGGTGTTCGATGATTTCTACGTTGAACCTGCGTTCCGCAGAAAGGGCATCGCCCGGATGCTGGCGCAAGCTGCGCAAAAATGGAGCAGCGAAAACGCCCTCGCCAGTCTGACCGTCACCTGTTCCCCCTGCGACGAGGGAATGTATCAGTCGCTCGGCTTCGATGCCGCTTTAGGCAAGACATTCGCATATCTGCATTAAATCACAACGGGTTTACTTCGCCGTTTCCGGCAAAGCACTATTCACTATTCACTTTTCATTATTCATTATTCATTGAAAATCGGCAAGTGTCAAATGACACTTGCCGATTTTTGGTGGAGATGGGGGGAGTTGACCTGCGCTGCGGCGCAGGCCGGGTCGCGGCTCTGACATGCCCCCGGCATGTCATTCACTCCCGCTCCCGTTCAACTCCCTTTTACGCAAAAAAGAAAGCCCCGCATAGCGGAGCCTTCTTTTTTGGTGGAGATGGGGGGAGTTGAACCCCCGTCCGAAAGCGCTTTAACAGAAACCTCTCCGGGCGCAGAGGGTCATTTACATTCCCTCGCCCATGCGCAGGCCTTCATGCTCACAGGCTCGGTAGCTTCATTATGCATGGTGCGCTCAAAGCTTTGCGCACTCACGGTCACCACTGATCGACGCTCGGCTCCGGGCCGTGGTACTCCCGGAGGGAACGCTCGCTATTAAGCAGCGAGAAGAACAGTATCGTTGTTGTTCTTTAATTTATAAGCTGCCCATTTTAAGGATGTTAGGCGCATCCGCCCGCTATTTCTGCCTCCGCACCCCCGTCGAAACCGGTACATCCCCGTTTTTTCAATTCGTTTTGGGGTGGTGTGTGGTCGTTTTTGCGTCAGCTCGACCGGCAACATTATACCATAGTCAACTGCCACTCGCCGTGCAACTGCGGCAATAGCTTTGCGTCAGCTCGACCGGTAACATTGTACCGTAGTTAGCCGCCTCTCGCCGTGTAACTGCGCATCAGCGCTGCCGAGAACACGGCGCTTTTTGTCGGGTGCGGCTAACGCCGCACCCGATACACATTACATCTTTTCGGGTTCGGGGTACTCTACGCCGAAGGTGTCTACGGTGACCTTCTTCATCGCCTGTCTGTGGATGGGCTTGTCGTTGCGTCCCGTCATGCACTTTGCGATCTTGTCGACGTTATCCATGCCCTCTATAACCTTACCGAAGGCTGCATACTGTCCGTCAAGGTGCGGTGCATCCTCGTGCATGATGAAAAACTGGCTGCCTGCGGAGTTGGGAGCCATGGAACGAGCCATCGAAAGCACGCCTCTGGTGTGCTTGAGGTCGTTTCTGACGCCGTTCATGTTAAACTCGCCCTTTATGCTGTAGCCGGGTCCGCCGATGCCTATGCCCTGAGGGTCGCCGCCCTGGATCATAAAGCCTCTTATGACTCTGTGGAAAATAACTCCGTTGTAAAAGCCGCTCTTTACCAGGGAAATAAAGTTGTTGACGGTGTTGGGCGCAACTTCGGGATAAAGCTCAGCCTTGATAACGTCGCCGTTTTCCATCTCGATAGTAACTATGGGATTGCTCATTTGTATATCTCCTATCTTTCAGTATCGTTCCTTAAGCCCCCGCTCCATATCACGGAGGGCGACCTTCTTTGCATCGTCGTTTCGCTTGTCATATAGCTTTTTGCCCTTGCACAGTCCGATCTCGACCTTGACACGACTGTCCTTAAAATACAGCGACAGCGGAATTATCGCAACGCCGTCCTGCATGACGGCGGCGTTGAGCTTTGCGATCTCACGCTTGTGCATGAGCAGCCTTCTCGGACGCACGGGGTCTTTATTAAAGATATTTCCCTTTTCATACGGACTTATATGCAGCGAACGGATAAACAGCTCTCCGTTTTTGACGGTGCAGTACGAGTCCTTCATATTGACCGTCCCCGCACGCAGGGACTTGACCTCGGTGCCGGCAAGCTCTATGCCGGCTTCGTAGCGCTCAAGGACAAAGTATTCGTGAAACGCCTTGCGGTTTGCAGCGATCTGCTTCGTTCCCGTTTGCTTCGGCATAAGCTCACCTCACTTCCGCTTGATTATACCATTTTACAAGGCTGAATAAAAGTACATTCTGTAAATTACTCTTTATTGAACTCACGCAGGCGGAGGTCGGGGTTTTTGGTGAGCGCCCAATTGACGCACCATTCGGAGGTGAACAGCAGTAGGTTGTTGCCCTTAAAGTCCTGCACCCACTTGGTGTCGCTCGTGAGGTTTAAGTCGTTAATGTTTATCTCCTCGTTTTCGACCCAACGCACCACCTCGTAAGGCATACTGCGGCGGCGGACGTCAACGCCGTACTCGTTCTTGAGCCTGTACTCCAGCACCTCAAGCTGAAGCACGCCGACGACGCCGACGATGATCTCCTCAACGCCGGTAAACGGCTCGTGGAATATCTGTATCGCACCCTCCTGCGCTATCTGCATGATGCCCTTTTCAAACTGCTTGCGCTTCATGGTATCGACACGCTCCACGGCGGCGAATATCTCCGGCGCAAAGGTCGGGATGCCCTCAAACTGGATGCGCTCGGACTTATCGCATATGGTGTCGCCGATGGAGAAGATGCCGGGGTCGAACACGCCGATGATGTCTCCGGCGTAAGCCTCGTTGATTATCGCCCTCTCCTGCGCCATGAGCTGCTGCGGCTGTGCAAGACGTATCGCCTTGCCGCCCTGAACGTGGTAATACTCCTTGTCACGCTCAAACTTGCCGGAGCAGATACGCATAAACGCGATCCTGTCACGGTGCGCCTTGTTCATGTTCGCCTGTATCTTGAACACGAATGCGGAGAACTTCTCGTTAAAGGGGTCTATGATCTCGTCCCCCGCTATTCTCGGCAGCGGCGGCATCGTCATGCGCAGGAAGCTCTCCAAAAACGGCTCAATGCCGAAGTTGTTGAGCGCAGAGCCGAAGAACACGGGGCTGAGCTTGCCGGAGCGCACCTCGTCTATCGAGAACTCATAGCCCGCTCCGTCGAGCAGCTCGATGTCGTCGGTCAGGCTGCGGCGCAGCTTTTCGCCGATAAGCTCGTCAAGCTTCTCCGTCTCGTCGAGCGTACACTCGATCGCCTTTATCTTGTTCTGACCTCTGTGGAATTCGTTGAACGCAAGTATCTCACGCTTCTCACGGTCGTACACGCCCTTGAAGTCGATACCGCAGCCTATCGGCCAATTCATCGGATAGGTGCCAATGCCGAACTCGTTTTCCAACTCCTCCATAAGATCATAGGGACTTCTCGCCTCACGGTCGAGCTTGTTTATGAAGGTGAATATGGGGATATGACGCATGGCGCATATCTTGAAAAGCTTTCTCGTCTGAGGCTCGATGCCCTTTGCAGCGTCAATGACCATGACGGCACTGTCCGCCGCCATGAGCGTGCGGTAGGTGTCCTCCGAGAAGTCCTGGTGTCCAGGTGTGTCCAGTATATTGATGCAGTAGCCCTCGTACTCAAACTGCATGACCGAGGAGCTGATCGAGATACCTCTCTGCTTTTCAAGCTCCATCCAGTCGGACACCGCATGACGTGCGGTAGCCTTGCCCTTAACGGAGCCTGCAAGCTGTATCGCCCCGCCGTAGAGCAGGAGCTTTTCGGTCAGCGTCGTTTTACCGGCGTCCGGGTGCGAGATTATTGCGAAGGTACGCCGACGGCGTATTTCGTTTGTCATATCTGCCATTGTATTCTCTCCAGTAATTTCATTAACTGATATATGTTATCACAATTCACACGCAAAAGCAAAGCTTTTATTTTGCGCAATAAAACTCCCGTCCGTCGGACGGGAGTTTTCGTCAGAATCTGAAGTAGATAAAGGGGTTATACGAGGAGCTTATTATAAACATGATGCAGACCGCAAAGCCAAGCAACAAGCGTGAATGTGAGCATGGGTAATCGGTATTCATCACAGCTCCTCCTGATCGTCGATAACGCTCACGACCTCGGCGGGAGTCGGATTTTTGCCGTGCTGCTTTTTGCTCAGCAGCGCTGCGATCACGACGCCGAGTATAGCACCGCCGAACGCCGAGGCTATGCACACGCCCTCGCCTGCGCCCAAGAGGGCTGCGACAAAGTACGCCGCAAAGAGCATGACGAGCGGCAGTACATATATAAATACGGCACCCTTCAACACGCCCACGGTCGGCATCTCGATATAAACGTGCTGACCGCGGTGCGCACCGATGGGGTTGCGGACAAGCGTTTTCATAAGATTGTCGTAACGGCAGGCGTCGCATTCGCTGCAATTTCCGCCGCAGATGCCCGATCTCTCGACCACGACCTCCGCAAGTCCGTCCTCTCTGATTTTTGTGATTATCGCTTCCTGAAGCATGGCTATCACTCCGTTATAAAATCCTGTCGATTATACCCCGTGCAAAAATAATTGTCAACATTGTGCATTTTTCTTGTTAGACAATGCCCGATATGTTACAATGTATTTATAACAGCACGGAGGTAAACTCAAATGCCAAGTGTTCTGAAGCTTAAAAAGTCAAACTGCAAAAACTGCCATCGCTGTATTCGCCGCTGCCCGGTCAAGGCCATCCGCTTTACCGGCAACCAGGCTCGCATAATCGAGGACGAGTGCATCCTCTGCGGTCAGTGCTTCGTCGTCTGCCCGCAAAACGCCAAGGAGATAGTCGACGACACCGAACGGGTCAAGGTCATGCTGCAGGGCAGCGCCCCCGTTATCGCAAGCGTCGCTCCCTCCTTCTACGCCTGCTGGGAGGGCTGCGGTATAAATTCCATACGCAAGGCTCTGCGTGAGCTGGGCTTTGCCGACGCCGAGGAGACCGCCATCGGCGCAACCGTCGTGAAGCGTGAGTACGAGCATATGCTCAAGGTCGGTCAGCAGGACGTCATCATAAGCTCATGCTGTCCCTCCGTCAATCTGCTTGTCGAAAAGCATTTCCCGGACCTAAAGCAGTACCTCGCTCCCGTCGTCTCCCCGATGATTGCCCACGCAAAGGACATAAAAAAGCGCATCCCCGACGCAAAGGTCGTGTTCATAGGACCCTGCGTCTCCAAGAAGGAGGAGGCTGTCGGCACCTGCGTTGACGCCGTTCTCACCTTTGAGGAGTTTGACCAGATGCGTCTTTCCGCAAAGATCGAGATCGAAAAGGAGTTCGGCGAAAGCGTCGCCGGCAGAGCGAGGAGCTTCCCCGTCACCGGCGGAATGCTCGGCTGCATGGATAAGCCCGACGGCTACCAGTACCTCCCCGTCAACGGCGCAAAGAGCTGTCTCAATGCTCTGCGGGACATTCAGCAGGGCGGCATACACAAGTGCTTTATCGAAATGGCGACCTGCGACGGAAGCTGTATCGACGGTCCCATCATGGAAAAATACATAAACTCCCCCGTGCGTCACATCTGCTCGGTGCTTGTGAACGTCGGCAAGGAGGACTTTGACGTTGAGCAGCCGCCGGAGGGCGAGCTTTACACCACGCACAGCGGCTCCCCCGTCAAGCTCCCGATGCCCACGGAGAGCGAGATCCGTGCGATACTCGCAAAGCTCGGCAAAAACACCAAGGAGGACGAGTTAAACTGCGGCTCCTGCGGCTACGACACCTGCCGTGAAAAGGCGATCGCCATTTACCGGGGCATTGCGGATTACAGTATGTGCCTGCCCTCCATCAGAGAGCGCTCCGAGAGGATAAGCAGCAAGGTGCTGAACAATATGCCCAGCGGCGTCGTCGTCGTAAACGAGGACCTTGAGGTTCAGGAGCTGAACCGTCCGGCATTGAAGCTTCTGAACATCGGTCACGAGTCCGATGTTTTGGGCGAGAGCGTCGTCAGAATACTTGACACCGCTCCGTTTTTCACCGTTATCGAGACGGGAAAGTCGCTCAAAAAGTACCGCAGCTACTTCTCCGATTACAATAAATACTTTGAGCAGACCATCGTGCATGACCGCTCCTCCAAAATGCTTATCGACATAATAAGCGATGTTACCGAGGAGGAAGAGGAAGCGATAAGGAAGCATGAGATAAGCGTCAAGACCGCCGAGGTCGCAGACCGTGTGGTTGAAAATCAGATGAGGATAGTTCAGGAGATCGCCTCGCTCCTCGGCGAGACGACCGCCGAGACCAAAATTGCGCTGACAAAGCTGAAGGAGTCGATGAGCTTAGATGAAGATGAATAATCTCTGCGCCGACATCGGTTACCTGAGCATAAATCACTACGGTGAGCAGCTCTGCGGCGACCATGTCGAGATCGCCGAAAACGACAACAGCACCATCATCGTCCTTGCGGACGGACTCGGCAGCGGCGTCAAGGCGAGCATTCTCTCCACCCTGACCTCGAAGATCATTTCGACCATGCTCGCAGCCGGACTTGACATTCGGGACGCCGTGGAAACCATAGCCGACACCCTGCCTATCTGCTCCGAGCGGAAGTCCGCATTCTCGACCTTTACGATAATCCGTCTCGTTAACAACGACCGTGCCGACATAATCCAGTACGAAAACCCGAACGTCATTCTGCTGCGTGACGGCAAAAATTACGAGATGCAGCTCAACACCATGCGCATCGGCGAAAAGACCATTTACCACTCCGGGCTTAATCTCCGTGACGGCGACACCTTTATCGCCATGTCCGACGGCGTTCTCTACGCCAGCAGCGACGGGGTGCTAAACGAGAGCTGGGACCGTGACGGGCTTATATCCTACGTTGCACCGCTTTGGGATGCCGGCTTCACCGCAAAGACGCTCACCTCGATCATCCTCGACGAAACCAGTCGGCTCTACGGCGGCAAGCCCTTTGACGACGCCACCGTCTGCGTCGTAAAGATCAGGCAGCGCAAGCCGATGAACATTGCGATAGGGCCTCCCAAGAGCCGTGACGACAATCACAGAATGATGGCTCTGTTCTTTGCAAAGACGGGCAAGCACATCGTCTGCGGCGGAACGACGGCGTCGATCGCCGCCGAGTACCTGCACGAGACCGTGAAAGTCAACTACGTCTCCCCCGACCCGGAGATACCTCCGACCTCGGAGATCGAGGGCGTCGATCTCGTCACCGAGGGCATCATCACCATCGACCGCATACTCCAGTATGCGAAAAACTATCTCAAGGACAACGACAGCTTCAAGCAGTGGAGCTATAAAAAGGACGGCGCTTCCCTTGCGGCAAGAATGCTGTTCGAGGAAGCGACGGACATCAATATGTTTATCGGCTGCGCCGAGAACCCCGCTCACAGCGACCTGCCCATAAACTTTAACGTCAAGTCCTCCATCGTAAAGCAGCTTGCGGACTGTCTCAAAAAGATGGGCAAGCGAGTTAAGGTAATGTATTTTTAATTAGATAAAAAGCAACAGGCAGGCGCTGTGCGCCTGCCTGCCGCTTTCGGTCCTTGTGTTTGAGTAAAGCTGCTCAATCTTCACTCAAGCGCCGGAGCCGAGCTTATTCTCCCCCCGTTTGCGAAATGCTGCGGCGTCTGCGTCGCCGAAGCGTGATGTGCGGGAGCATGTATTTACGACATTGCGTCAAAATCCGAAGCACGACGGGAAGCAGGCACCCGCTCAAAGCGCTGTGCCACATCCTGCCTCGCAAGATCCGCAGTGCCGCAGCTATCTCAATTGGCAGGACGGATGTGGGGCCGTCCTTTAAATGAAATACAACGTAGCTGCAATATTTAGAATATCACAAGCCGGAACGAATTACAAGCGCCGGATTGAACAATGAGTATGTTTTTTATTTCCGTCGGCGGCGCTCAAACCGTATCAAATGATACAGAACACCATGGCGATACAGACAAATTTGCCTCGGTGTCTTTTTTTGCTTGATTTTTACACGGAAATATTGTAACATGGGCATGATCATCAGTGAGTAATGTGAACTACTGCGCCCTACGCAGCTATCGTTGAGCTTTGAGCGTTTTTCGCCGAGTCCCTTCGGGATGAAGCGCTGAGACGGCAACGGGTGATTTGTGTGCTGCAAGGGGCAATTTCAGTGATCGTCCCTGCCTGATGTGATAACTGGAGAAAGGAGGAAATTGAACGACATGTCAAATACTGTCAAGCGCACGAAGCTGCTTTTCGGCTTCATCGTAGTGCTTGCGGTTATACTGATTGCTGCTTTCTCGCTGAGTTCTCAGGCTTATGCGGACGATATTTCGGACGATATCTGGGGAACGGTAGATGACGACTATCTTTCCACAGAGGGCTATAACTTCAAGGGCAATCCGCATTTCTATCTGCTGATAGAGAACTATATGTTCCTTCCCGATGATGCGACCATTACCTTTGATTGCCCCGTTTGGGGATATCACCAGACTCTCACCAAGCAGGATCTCGTCGGCAGGCTCGGCTATGTTCGCCTCCCCGCTAGCACCAGGGTTACGATCTCTTCCGGAACTTATACCAACAACTTCTGGAAAACCGCTGATCTTACCGTTGAAGGCTCTCAGCTTTTCTATACCGGCACCGTGATTCCCGGTATTGACAACACCGTAAGAGCCGACTCCTGCGACATCCTGATGCTCGGACCCGTGGGCGGTCATATAGTCGGTATTTGGGCAGGTCTCGGCGACCGTGTCAATCCGAACCCCGGTGGCGGTGACGATCCCGATAATCCGAACCCCGGCGGCGGTGACGATCCCGATAATCCGAACCCCGGCGGCGGTGATGATCCCGACAAGCCGAATCCCGGCGGCGGCGACGATCCCGACAAGCCGAATCCCGGCGGCGGTGACGATCCCGATCCCAAGGATCCCGATAATCCCAACTTCCCCGGCCCCAAGGACGACGGTGACGATCCCAATGGCGGCGGTGACGACCCCAAGGCTCCTCCCAAGACAGGTGACAACAGTCACTACGAGCTTCTGTGGGTAATTGCCGTTATCGCATTGACTACATTCGCAGCAACATACCGCAAGAAAACCGACTGATCAAATGTGGGTGATCGGTTGACTTATTCTTGATTATTATTTAAAATAGGAGACGAATACCGTCTCCTATTTTTTATTTGGTGATTTTATGGATCGAACTAAGATAATCAGAATAGTGTCTCTGACCGTTTTTCTCGTCTGCGCCGCAGCGATAATCGTCTATCTTATTTCCTCGGCAAAGGAAAAGCAGACGAACGACGATGTGCGTGATCTCAAAAACAACGGCACCCACGCTGCCGAGGTGCTGGACGAGTACGCCGGGGTATATGCGGAGAATCACGACACCATTGGTTGGCTGAAGATCGACGGTACGGCGATAGACTATGTGGTCATGTACGCTCCCGACGAGATCGAAAAGTACCTGCGCACGGACTTTTACGGCAACCATGCTACCGGCGGCTGCCTGTTCGTTGACGAGTACTGCGACATCGACAGCTCGGACAACCTCATAATCTACGGTCACAATATGCACAACGGCACCATGTTTGCCGATCTGCTCAAGTACGCATCCGAGGACTTCGGACTTGAACACCGGACGATACACTTTGACACAATATACGAAAAGCACGACTATGAGCTCGTGGCGGCGATATACACCGATCTTGACGGCGACGAGGAGACCGGCTTCCGCTACTACGAATACGTCGGCTCAAACGACGAGGAGTCGTTTGAGAAGTACTGCGACTTCATCGAGAAAAACCGCCTGTACGACACCGGGGTCACCCTGCAGCCCGGCGACAAGATACTGACACTTTCGACCTGCTCATATCACAGCGACGACGGGCGCTTTATCCTCGTCGCAAGACGTCTCGACTGAATCATGTGGCAACGACAAGACTGCCGGAGCAAACGCTCCGGCAGTCTTTTTAAAACGCCCGGATGAAGAAAGGGAAGCCTTTTTCTTTGGAGGGTGGAAATGGGATACTTAGGGGAAAGGTCCGAGCAGTTTTAACTATATAAACTTCTACCGCAATTTTGTTTAATGATATACTATGTCTCGCATTTTGTCAACAGTAAAATATACTTTTTGCCGTGTTTTATCCATATTTAAATCATTGTTGATTTAAGGGTAAATTATTATACTGTTTTAACAAAATAAATTTAGTATTGCATTTTTGGAAGGCTTAGTATAGAATTATACATATAATTTATAATTATACTTATTTAGACTGATATTGATCGGAGGGTACTTATGGCCGGCACTAACAGGATGGTTGAAAAATCAAGAAAGGCGATAAAGGATGCCTTGCTTGAGCTTACGTATGAAAAGGAT
>CAVDMS010000041.1:0-14290 GCA_963610045.1 Bacteroidaceae bacterium | reverse complement strand
CGTAAAGCCCGCATTTGCGCTGCTTTTCGGTGTCGCTGCCGGAGCAGGCACACAGAGTCAATATAACGGATAATGCCATCAAAACGGCAAGAAATCTGCGCATACGGTATTGCCTCCAATGAGTAAGACTTATTAAATATAGAATAAATATACCATACAGCGCCTGCAATTGCCAGTATTCAGCCGAAAACTTAATAGTTTTGTAATAAAAAATCCAAATGCTGAAAAAGAAAATCCCGAAGTTTGAATGTGTCGTGCCAAATTCGTACGGATAAAACTAAAACTCCCATAGACAGACATGTAAGAATTAAGCAATTGAGTGTTGACAAGACACAAGATCTGTAATTATATTGAAGTTAAAAAGCCGGACGATAGCATTAAAGACAAGATCGCTTTTGCAGTGATAGAATACTGATAGAATATTGACGGAATATTGACGGAATATTGACGGAATATTGACGGAATATTGACGGAATATTGACAGGTGCTTCGCCCGTTTTTGATGTATGATGCATACAACAAAGCAGTGTACACGCTTTAAAATTATTTCACAGAAAGGAAATCAATTATGGAGTATGCATCTAAAGCTGTAGGTACGGCACGGTTTACTATTGATATTATAACTAACCGCTGCGCACAGAGCTGTATCTTTGGCATTTCTGTTTGATGCGCTTGGCAAAAACGGTCGTAACGCTTTTGGAGACAACAACGGTGGAGACATTGCTGACAGTGAAATATTCGACCTCAAAATGAAGCTCTCTGCAAGTGAGTGCGCAAATGCACAGCTCTATGCTGAGCTGAACGCCGAAAAAAGACGGGCGAAGTCTTTAATGCTTTGAATGACTTGATCGATGGCGTTGTTTTTTCCGTTTGCGCAGACGAAATGCAGGCAGGGAAAAAGCCGTCAAAGCATTGATAAACAAAGAAAATCCCGAAGTTTGAACGACTTCGGGATTTTTCACATAAATGGAGCAGGGTACGGGAGTCGAACCCGCCTCCGAAGCTTGGGAAGCTCCTGTACTACCGATGTACTAACCCTGCAAACGTTGTAAGTATAGCACAGCTTTCTTCGCTAATCAAGTATAAGCTTGCTTTATTTGGGGACTGTGTGTTAATATATCATAACAATGCCGCAAAATTTGCGAAAAATCGGAGACAAAATGAAAATCAGATCGTTTATCGGAACAAAGCAATTTTACAAAATGGCGCTTGCGATAGCAATACCCATCATGGTGCAGAACGGAATAACGCAGTTCGTGTCGATGCTCGACAACCTCATGGTCGGCAGACTCGGCACCGAGCAGATGTCCGGCGTTGCGATCGCAAACCAAATGATATTCGTATATAACCTCGCAATATTCGGTGGACTGTCGGGAGCGGGAATATTCGCCGCACAGTTTGCCGGAAAGGGCGACAACGACGGTATACGCAGCGTTTTCCGCTTCAAGATATACATCGCCGCCGCCGTGCTTGCGGTAGGGCTTTTCGTGATAGGCACCTTTAACGAGCCTATCATCAACCTGTTCCTGCACGAGGGTGGCAACACCGGAGATCTTGAGCTGACGCTCCGCTACGGTCAGGAATATACATATATGATAATGTGGGGGCTTGCGCCCTTTGCGGTGTCGCAGATGTACGCAACGACCCTCAGAGAGACGGGGGAGACGGTGCGCCCCATGATCGCAAGCATTGCTGCTGTCGTGACGAACCTCATCCTCAACTACATCCTCATATTCGGAAAGCTCGGCGCTCCGGCGATGGGCGTTAAGGGTGCTGCGCTTGCGACGGTCATCTCCCGCTTCGTGGAGCTTGCGGTCATCGCATCGTGGGCGCACAGGCATACCGAAAAGGTCCCGTTCTTCGAGGGCGTGTACAGGACTCTGAAGCTTCCGCCCGCTCTCGCACTGAAGATCGCAAAGCAGGGACTTCCGCTGCTTGTAAACGAGGTCATGTGGTCTGCGGGAATGGCGCTTCTCACGCAGTGCATCTCCACGAGGGGACTTGCCGCCGTCGCTGCGACCAACATTTGCTATACCGTTACCAACCTGTTTAACGTCGTGTTCCTTGCGATGGGTGCTACCATCGGCATCGTGGTCGGGAATCTGCTCGGAGCGGGGAAGTACGAGGAGGCGGTGGACACCGACCGCAAGCTCATTGCGCTCAGCGTTGCATCCTGTACCGTGCTCGGACTGCTGCTTGCGGCGGTATCGGGACTTATCCCGCAGCTTTACAACACCACGGACGAGGTAAAAGGTCTTGCGACCCAGCTCCTTATCGTTGGCGCTTTTGTCATGGTGCTTGACGCATTTTCAAACGCCTGCTACTTTACTCTGCGTTCCGGCGGCAAGACGAATATCACACTGCTGTTTGACAGCGGCTACGTTTGGGTCGTTATGCTTCCCGTGACGGCGATCCTTGCATACATGACCGATCTGCCCATCCTCCCGCTGTACATCATTTCGTACCTCACCGAGATACCGAAGTGCATAGCCGGATTTGTCTTGGTAAAGAGCGGAAAGTGGATAAAGACGATAGTCCCCGACAAGGTGTGAGAAAGCGCTTCTCTGTGATTCATTTATACACATTGCTCAAAATGTACGATTTAACGTTGACTGGAAAAGAAAACGGTAATATAATTGTAAGGCAACAAGAATAAATCACAGGAGGGCGAAAATGAAAAAACGTATACTCAGTATTCTGCTCGTCATTGCGCTTGCAAGCAGTCTCGTCATGGTCCCGGCGTACGCCGAGAACGATGCTGCTCCTGCCAAGGACGGGACGGAGTATACCACCGTGTTTGTGCATGGCTTGCTCGGCTTTGGCTATAACGACAAGGTGAGCGACCTTGTGTGCTACTGGGGTATGACTTCCGGCAACATGATGGACTATCTCGGAGGCAAGGGCTACGATGTGGTGAATGCATCCGTCGGCCCGCTTTCAAGCTGTTGGGATCGCTGCTGTGAGCTTTTTGCACAGCTTACCGGCACCAAAACCGACTACGGCGCAGCCCATTCTAAGGCTTGCGAGGAGAGCTTTGCCAATGCCGACAACGACCTGAAGCACGACCGTTACGGACGTGACTACACCGGCGCTGCGATAACGAGCGGCTGGGGTCCCATCTATGACGCAAACGGCAAGGTCACCGGCTGGTACGACAACAAGCTCAACCTCGTCGGTCACTCCTTCGGCGGTCCGACCGTCACGATGTTCCTTCAGCTTCTTGCCGAGGGCGACGCTGACGAGATCGCATGGGGCAAGGAGCAGGCGGCGCTTTACGGCGGCGACTGGCATGATTACGTCTCCCCGCTGTTCTGGGGCGACTACGACGGCGAGTACCTGATAAACTCCATAACCTCTCTTGCCGGTGTTCTGAACGGAACGACCTTCCTTTCCACCTGCAAGAACTCCGCAGATGCGATAATGTCGCTCGTTGCGGTCATTGCAAACAGCTTCGGTCTTACCGACCTTACGATCCTGTACGACTTCCAACTTGAGCATTTCGGCATTACCAAGACCCCCGGTGAGGCGAAGACGAGCGAGGAGTATTTCAGCTTCCTCAAGCAGCAGGGCTTCCTCGACGGCTACGACAACGCACTGTTCGATTTGTCGATCATGGGTACCAACGACCTCAAGCAGGGTTGGGATACCTATGACAATGTGTATTACTTCTCCTACGCCGGCGACAAGACCTATGAGGATCCTCTTACCGGCTACCACAATCCCGATCCCGACATCATGCCGCTGTTCTCCGCATGGTCCTTTGACATGGGTCACGACGACTACAGCTTTGAGCAGGTCAAGGACATCCACGGCAAGTGGGCGGGAAACACCGACAAATCGTGGATGGCAAACGACGGTATGGTTAACACCATTTCCGCACGTTATCCCATCGGCGCAGCCAACAAGCCCTACGACAAGAATGCGATTGAACCGGGCATTTGGCAGTGGAGCGATAAGGATTACGACCATCTGAGCTTCTGCGGCGGACTTCTCGACCCGAGAGTCTCGTCAACTCCCAAGGAGACGAGAGCTTTCTATCAGGAGATAATGGATAACATTGCGGCGACGACACCGATAGTAAAGCCTGCCGACACCGAAAAGCCCTTCCCGTTCAAGGATGTTCCCGAGGACAGTTGGTCATATGGCTACATAAATAAGCTGTATCAGGAAGGCATAGTAAACGGCAAGACTTCCGATACCTTTGACCCCAAGGGCAATGTGACGAGAGGACAGTTTGTGAAGATGCTCGGTTGCCTTGACGGTATCGATACATCAATGTACTCAAGCTGCCGCTTCGGTGACGTGAGCAACCGCAGCGTGTTTGCACCCTATATCGAGTGGGCGGCACAGAACGGCATAGTTAACGGCTATGACGCACAGACCTTCAAGCCGTCTCAGAATATAAGCCGTCAGCAGATGGCGGCGATAATCTGCCGCTACTGCGAATATGCGGGAATTGAACTTCCAAAGGTCAACCCCGCGACCGTGTTTACTGATGAAGACAGCATCTCCGCATACGCCATCGACTATGTGAAGGCGCTTCAGGAAGCCGGCATCATCTGCGGCTACGAGGACGGCAGCTACCGTCCCTTCGCAAATACCACACGCGAGCAGGCCTGCAAGGTCATCTGCGGACTGCTGTAAACAATTACGAAAAAACCTGCCGATGTCAATCGGCAGGTTTTTTTATCCTTGTCAAGGCTTTGTGCAACAATTTTTAGTTGAAAGAGAGCGGGCAATATAGTAAAATAAAAGTTACAAAACTATCGGAGATGATCCTATGCCGTCGTATGTTGAATTTAAAAACGTAAAAAAAGTGTATAAAATGGGCGAGGTCAGCATAGAGGCGCTCAGAGATGTGAGCTTTGAGATCGAAAAGGGCGAGATCTGCGTCATCGTCGGTGCCTCCGGCGCCGGAAAGACGACGCTGCTCAACATCCTCGGCGGAATGGACACGCTCACCTCCGGCAGCGTTACGCTTGACGGCAAGGACATTTCGGCGTACTCACAGCGTGAGCTTACGAGCTACCGCCGCTATGACGTGGGCTTTGTGTTCCAGTTTTACAATCTCGTGCAGAACCTGACCGCGCTTGAAAATGTCGAGCTTGCGGCGCAGCTCTGCAAGGAGCCGATGGAGCCGGACAAGGTACTGGACATGGTGGGGCTGTCCGACAGAAAGGCAAACTTCCCGGCGCAGCTCTCCGGCGGCGAGCAGCAGCGTGTTGCAATAGCGAGAGCGCTCGCAAAGAATCCGAAGCTCATGCTTTGCGACGAGCCTACGGGTGCGCTTGACTACAACACTGGCAAATCGGTTCTGAAGCTGCTTCAGGATTGCAGCCGCATAAACGGGATGACGGTCGTTATCATCACGCACAACCAAGCTCTGACCGCCATGGCGGACAGGGTGATCTCGGTCAAAAGCGGTACGATAACGAATGTCACATTGAACGAACATCCAATTCCTATTGAGGAGATAGAGTGGTAAGTGATGAAGTCGCAGGTTTTTAAGCTTTGCATAAGGGAGATAAAAGCGAGCTTCGGGCGCTATATGGCGATATTCGCCATAATTGCGCTGGGGGCAGGCTTCTTCATGGGACTTCGTATGTCTAGACCCGACTTTATCGAGACCTATGACAGATACACGCAGCGCTTTGACTTCTTTAACTATCGCCTCGTCTCGACCTTGGGACTGACGGACGACGACCTCGACCTTGTGCGTGATATGGACTTTGTGACGGACGCCGAGGGCGCAAAATCCGCTGACTTCATGGTGCGTGACGGCGACGACAATCTCATCATAATTGCGCACAGCATTCCGAAAAGAATAAACAAGATAGACCTCATTGCGGGACGTATGCCCGAAAAGCCGAACGAGTGCCTTGCGGACCCGGAAATGTACACCGAGGATGACATCGGTAAGACGATAAAGCTCTCGCCCGACAACGGGAGCGCCACCTTTGACAGCTTTGCATACGACGCGTACACCATAACGGGCATCACCGAGAGCGTGAGCTACATAAACCTTGAGCGAGGCTCAAGCACACTCGGCAACGGCAGTGTGGCGGGGTATATCTACATCCCCGAAGACGGCTTTGCTCTTGACTGCTATACCGACATTTACCTGACGCTTGACATTTCGGGCTACGTTTATTCCGACGAGTACGAGGAAAACGCCGAAAAGTACCGTGAGCCACTGGAAAGCTTTATGGAGGAGCGGGCGAAGGTCCGCTACGACAGCATTATAGACTCTGCGACCGAAGCTCTGTCCGAGGCACGGGCGGAATACGAAAAGGGTCTTGCGCAGTATGAGCCGTCAAAGGCAAAGTACGATGCGGCAAGAAGCGAGTTTGACGAGGGTAAGGCAGCCGCCATGGCTGAGCTTGACAAAGCGGAAGAGCAGCTAAAGCAGGCGGAAGCCATTGCCGGAGACAAGACGGCGATACAGCAAAAGCAGGATGAGATAGACAAGGCGAGAGCCGAGCTTGACGCCGGGTATATCGAATACGAGCGTGGACTGAGCGCATATAATCTCCGATACGAGGCGGAGCTTCGCACCGTCAACGCTCAGGTGGATTACTACACCGCAAAGGTTGCAGAAAAGCAGCAGGAGATAGCCGATGCCGAGGCGGAGCTGAGTTCTCTAAACGATCAGCTTGCAGGCGCCTCGGGACTGGAAGCCGTGCGTCTGCGCAGCGAGATACGCCGAACCGAGCTTAGAATAAGCACCTCAACGACCGAGCTTCAAATTGCACAAAACAGACTTGACGAGCATCTTACTAGAAAGGCTGAGAAGGAAGCCGAGCTTGCGCCACTAAAGCAGCAGCTTGACGATGCAAAGGCACAGCTCGACGCAGGCTATGCGCAGCTAAACGAGGCACAGGCGGCGCTCGATCAGGTGAAAAACGGCAGCGTGGCGGACGCAAGGGCGGAGTTTGACCGCAAAAAGGCGGATGTGCTTGCACGGTTTGACGGTGCCGAGGCGGAGCTTAACGCCGCCAAAGCACAGCTCGACGATGCAAAGGCACAGCTTGACGACGCAAAACGTCAGCTCGACGATGCCGAAAAGCAGATCAAAAACATGAACAATGCCGACACCTATGTGCTCGGCAGAGATACGAATATCGGCTACGCCTGCTTTGAAACGGACACCCGTATCGTTGACAGCGTGGCAAACGTGTTCCCGCTCTTTTTCGTCCTTGTGGCGGCGCTCGTGTGCCTTACCACCATGACGAGGATGATAAACGACCAACGCACGCAGGTCGGTGTGCTGAAAGCGCTCGGCTACGGCTCCGGCGCTATTATGGCAAAGTATCTGATCTACTCCGGCTCGGCGACGCTTTTCGGATGCATCTTCGGCATCGGTATCGGAGTGTACGTTTTCCCGTTCATCGTTTGGGTGGGCTACGGGATCATATACAATTTCTCGGGGCTTGTGTTTACCGTGAACTGGCTCTTGGCGGCGGAGATCACCGCAGCGAACCTTGCGGCGATGCTGCTCGTCACATGGCTATGCTGCCGCAGCGAGCTTAAAGAGGTGCCGGCGGAGCTTATAAGACCCAAAGCGCCGGAGGCGGGAAAGCGTACCCTGCTTGAGCGCATCACGTTTATCTGGAAACGCTTCAGCTTTATGCAGAAGGTGTCCGCAAGAAACATCCTGCGCTACAAAAAACGCATTTACATGATGCTTCTCGGCATCGGCGGCTGCACGGCGCTCATTCTTACGGCGTTTGGACTAAACGACACCGTGAAGTCTGTCGTTGAGCAGCAGTACGGGAAGGTGAGCCTTTACGATTACGAGCTTAGTCTTGCGTATGATATGACGGACAACGAGCGGGCGCTTATCCTTGAGGCATGGGGCGACGACGCCGAGAAGGCATTGTTCCTGTACAGAGGCAGTGCGGACGTCTCCGCAAACGGCATCATTAAGACCGTCACCCTCAGTGCAACGGACGATGGAGTTGACGGCTTTGTCGATCTCCACGACGGCGACGAGAAGATCCCGTACCCCGGCAAAAACGAGGCGGTCATAAACTACAACCTCGCAAGAACGATGGAGCTTGAGGTGGGGGACAGCATCACCGTCACCACGGCCGATATGCGCACGTTGGAGCTTACGGTGAGCGGGATATTTGATAACTATATAAGCAACCATGTCTTTATCGGACTTGACACCTGCGCCGAGCAGTGGGGCGAAACGCCGGAGATAAAATCCGCACTCGTCTGCGCACCGGATGGCGCCGACGTTTACAGTACCGCCGAGCGTATCGCCGACGCAGACGGCGTGAGGAGCATAAGCATCAGCGAGGACGCCAGAGCGAGAATAGATAATATGATGAGCAGTCTGAAATATGTCATCGGCCTCATCGTGCTGTGTGCGGGACTGCTTGCGTTTATCGTGCTGTACAACCTCACGAACATCAATATTTCCGAGAGGATCCGTGAGATCGCAACCATTAAGGTGTTGGGCTTTTACCGCAGAGAGACAGAGCAGTACGTTTTCCGGGAAAACCTTGTGCTCACGGGAATGGGCGCTCTGTTCGGACTGATACTCGGCGTGGCGCTTCATGCCTTCGTGATGGACAGCATAGTGTTTGATATGATGTACTTTGCGCCTCGCATAAAGCCCCTGAGCTATGTGCTTGCGGTTGCACTGACCTTTGTGTTTGCGCTCATCGTAAACTTAATGCTCCGCAAAAAAATAGAGAACGTGGATATGGCGGGAGCGCTCAAATCCATAGAATAATTGACAAGCTGCCGTAAAGAGACTATTATCAAAGCAGCGCTATATAAGGAATTTGCTTATGGAACAGGAATTTGTGACTCTTCCCGGTTGGGAGACTGTTCGCTGTATCGGCAGCGGCAGCTCCGGCAAGGTGTATGAGCTGAAGAAAAAAGACGAATACGGCGGCGATTTTCACTGTGCGCTCAAGGTGATCTCCATCCCTGCAACTCAGGCGGAGTACGAGAAGATGCAAAGCACCATGAGCGAATATGCCATGCGCGCAAAGCTCAGAGAGCAGGTCGAGGAGATCAGCAACGAGTACAGGCTCATGGGCGTTTTGCGCGGGCATCCGAACATCGTCAACTGTGAGGATCAGATGATCGTTCCTCACGAAAACGACGCCGGATGGGACATCTATATCCGCATGGAGCTGCTCACCTCGCTTACGGATTATGTGCATGAAAACGGCATAACGACGGGTGAGGTCTTAAAGCTCGGCACGGATATTTGTTCTGCACTTGAGCTTTGCGAGGAAAACGGGATAATTCACCGTGACATCAAGCCGCAGAACATTTTCGTCAGCAAGTACGGGGTGTTCAAGCTCGGCGACTTCGGCGTTGCGAAATCGACACAGATAAACGCCGCAAGGGACAAGGTCGGCACCTACTCCTACATGGCGCCGGAAGTGTACCGTGGAAAGGGATACACGTCGAGCGTTGACATCTATTCGCTCGGCATGGTGCTGTACTGGCTGCTGAACGAAAAGCGGGGACCGTTCCTGCCCATGCCTCCGCATATTCCGACGAATGAGGAGATTGCCGACGCACAGCTTCACAGATACCGCGGAGACCCCGTGCCGCCGCCTAAAAACGGCAGCCCCGCACTTAAAAAGCTTGTGCAGAGAGCCTGTGCATACAGACCCGACGAGCGCTTTGAAAACCCGACGGAAATGAAAAAGGCGCTCCAGCTTGCAGCTGTCGGCAAGGTGCTGCCGGAGGTGAATCCTGCACTTGAGAAAACGGTAAGAGACAGCTCTGCACCCTATTCTCAGCCTGCTTACAGGGAGCGCAGACCAACTCCCGAACCGCAGCCAGTTAGACCGAAGCCTAAGCCTCAGCCGGCTCCCGAGCCGATAAGAAAGCCCCAGCCCCAGCCGCAGCAGCCACCGAAAAAGGAATCGAAATCCGGTCGATACACGGCGGCGATAGTCGTTACCGTTTTGCTTATGCTGCTTGCGATAGTCGTTTACTTTGCACTCAGCAACAACTGGATCAAGATCGGCTCCGGCTCAAATAGCGAGCCAAAGGTCAGTGCGTCGCCGGAGGTCACTCCATATAAACCCACGTCCATCTTTGTCAGCTCTCCGGAGCTTACGATGGAGGAAGGGGAGGAGTCGCAGCTTACCGTGAGCCTCCTGCCGGAGCCTGAGCTTGGAGATGAGGAGCCGGAGATTGTCTGGAGAAGCAGCGATTCAAGCATTGCAAGCGTTGACGAGAACGGCAACGTAACCGCTGTCAAGGCGGGAACTGCGACTGTGATGGTGTACGTCAAGGGATCAAGCGAGGTCTCGGACGAATGTACCGTGTTTGTCAAAGAGCCGACGGTGACGAGCCTTATAATCCAAAAGCTCCCCGACAAAACGAGCTACACGATAGGGGACACCCTTGAGCTTGAGGGTCTTGTCCTCAAGGCGTATTACAGCAACGACACGAGCGAGGAAATCACCGATCCGACCAAGTACTCGGTCTCAGCAAGCATGGACTCCATAGGAACGCAGACGGTCAGAGTGACCTACAAGGGACAGACCGCAGAGTTTACCGTCTGGGTCGGACTGTTCTGAATTATATGCAATAACCAAAAATCACCTGTCACGATCGGCGGCAGGTGATTTTCTTTTGCTATAAGTTGTGGCAGAGGGAATTTTTACACAAAATATATTGATTTGTAAAGAAAAAATTAGGATAAACCGAGGTTTATTTGCTTGCATATTTCGGACACTTGTGTTAAACTGTTATCAAATCAGTATGCTCCATAATTGTGCATACTTTTAAGGGGGGACAATTTTGGATAGTAAGGCTAAGATAATAGCCGTAGCAGGAAAGGGCGGCGTCGGCAAGACATCTATCTCCGCTTCGATCGTGAGACTGCTTGTTGAGCGTTATCCCGACAAGAAGATCCTTGCGATAGACGCAGACCCTGCCGTCGGACTGTCCGTTGCCCTCGGTGTTGACGTTAAGCTCACGTTGGATGACATCCGCATGAGCATAGTTGACAGCGTGGAAAACGGTGAGACGAGAGAGGCTTTGGAGCTGCTCAGCGAAGCAAGATTCAGAATTTTTGACGCACTTGTCGAAATGCCGGGCTTTGCCTTCCTCGGCATAGGCAGACCGGAAAGCTCCGGCTGCTACTGTAAGGTGAACTCCTACCTTAAAGAGGTAATAGGCATTCTCGCAAACAGCTTTGACTATGTTGTAATCGACGGCGAGGCGGGTATCGAACAGATCCAGCGCCGAGTCATGGATAAGGTCACGCACCTTATTCTCGTTACCGATCAGAGCAAGAAGGGCTGCCAGGTCATCTCCACCATCAAGGGCGTTGCGGACGATCTGATAGTCTACGATAAGATCGTTGCGATCATCAACCGCATGACCAACCCCGAACTTGCAGGTCTCATAACGGTACCCGGAGTCGAGATCGCTGCGTTCATCCCCGCTGACAGTGCTTTTGCCGCAAACGACATCAAGGGCAAGAGCGTGCTTGAGCTGCCAGAGGATTCACTTATGCTCAATGGAGTAAAGGAAGCACTCCAAAAAATAGAAATTCTTTGAAGAAGAGGTGTAACATTTGAAAGATCTTAAACATCTGATCTACTTCGAAAGCCTTCTTGAGAATGCCAACAACGAACTGGTACAGAAGGCACAGGCAGACGGCAAAATCTGCTTGGGCTATACTTGCTATCATGTTCCCGAGGTTCTTCTCAATCTGGGCGACTGTTTCTCCGTGCGTCTGCGCGCACCCAACACCGGCTCCCTGGATATCGCCACCTACTACATGTCCAACTACACTTGCGAGTACGCAAGAGCGCTTGTTGAACGCAGCATAGAGGGCGGTTACAAGTTCCTCGACGCCATGATCGGCGTTGACGCTTGCTCCATGATGAACCGAGCAATGGAACACTTTGAGATCCTCAACGTGAACGACAAGGAAAAGTTCTTTGTCACCCATTGCGACATCCCCTTCAAGGTAGTTGACTACACCATCGACGCATACGTCACCCAGATGCGTGTACACGTTCTCGACCGCCTGCACGAGACCTTCGGCGTTGATACCTCCGACAAGGCCATCCGCAAGGCAGTTAAGGAACACAACGAGGTCTGCAAGATCATCAGCGAGATCGGTGAGATGCGCAAGGCAGAGAATCCCGTCATCACCGGCTATGAGTTCCACCTGCTCAACCTGGTATCCTTCACCTGCCCCAAGGCACTCATCCTGCCTTACCTGAAGGAGACCCTCAAGGAACTCAAGACCCGCAAGCCCGATCCCAAGCCATGGTTCCGTGCAAGAGTCGCCGTCGTCGGCTCCGAGATCGACGATCCCTCCCTCACCAAGCTCATCGAGGACGCAGGCGCATACGTCGTAGCCGACCGTTACTGCTTCGGCTCCACTCCCGGCCGTGAGATCATTGAGCTCAACGACGAGGAGGACGTTCTCCGTCAGATCTGCCGCCACGTTATGGAGCATTCCGAGTGCGCACGTTACATATCCGACGAGAAGGTGCATCAGCGTCGTGAGACCGCAGATCGCCTTGCAAAGGAATACCATGCAGAAGGCATCATCTACGAACAGATGAAGTACTGCGACTACTGGGGCTTCGAGCGTGCGCTCGTCAGCCACGTTATGGCTGAGGAATACGGTTGGCCCGTTCTCTCCGTTGACAGACTGTACAACAACGGTAACTCCGGCCAGCTCCGTACCCGTGTCCAGGCGTTTGTGGAATCTCTGGAAATCAAGCGTATTCGCAGAGAAAGGGAGGAAAATAAGTAATGGCAAAGAAACCTCAGTATCCGAATCCTCAGTTCTGGAAAGCAAAAGACAATATCGACTGGAAAGCCCAGTGGGAAAACCTCAAGGTTTGCGGCGGCATTTTCCTCGATATGTTTAAAGAGACCGATTGGCAGGCATTTGCCGACGGTTGGAAGAATACCCTCAAGAACGACGCAGCCCGTATAAAGGAAGAGTTCGACTCCTTCGTTGCACTTGACCATGCAAACAGGATCGACGTTATCCTCCACGGCGAGAGACGCCTCGGCAGACTCTACGCCAAGGGCGCAATGGCTACCGTTCGCCGTGAGTGGCGTGGTATTAAGGACACCGCATATGACTTCTATGAGTGGGCTCGTATGTGGGGCATGCTCCTTATGACCTTCTCCAAGGACCTCATCCCCGCACTCAACAGTGCTCTGCACTACCGTTGGATGATCTCCTACTTCTGCTGCCACGGATTTATGGACAAGAACATCATGGGTCTGCGCGGCCGCGCACTCAAGATGGCTCACATCCTCATTTACGATATTTTCCGCTACGTTGCAGAAAACCTCGTATTCCTCTCCAAGGCTGACCGCAAGAACGGTAACAGCACCGAGCTGAACAAGAAGCTCATCACCTTCGACGAAATGACCATGGGTCAGATCATGGCAGGTTTCCCCGACCTTCTCGGTATTCCTCACCAGCTTCTGCCCGTGTTCCTGGTCTCCGAGATCGACCAGCTCACCTGCGTACCTTACATCGACGCTGTTGAGTCTTTCGGTCTGCCCGCAGACTGCTGCCCGGTTCCTTCCTCCGAGTGTGGCGCACTGGTTATCGACGCTCTCCCCAACATGGGCAGCGGCTTCATCTCTAGCTCCATGCCTTGTGACGGTTCCACCATGGCATCCTCTTACTTCTCCCGCCGCTTCCCCGACATCCCCGTGTTCCATCTCTGCTTCCCCGTCCGTTACGAGGACGAGACCGTTCTTGATTCCGCAGCCTCCGATATCAAGGCCTGCATCAAGTTCATCGAAGAGCAGACCGGTGCAAAGTGGAGTTGGGATGCATACTTCACCGCAATGAAGCGCTTCAACGTTGAGACTCAGTACGAGCTTCAGAAGTGGGAGATCAACAAGACCGCTTACCCGCAGCTCCTCGGACCTGTCTACGAGCTGTTCCGCAAGTGGAACTACGAGATGGACGGCGGCATTGACCCCCGTGTCATCAGCACTTGCGAGAAGGTCAACCGCATCCTCCTCGAGGCATACACCAACCGTGACGAAGCATGGGTCAACAAGATGAAGTACCGTGCAATCGTTTGGTCCTGCCCCGCACACTACTATGCAAACTTCTCCAACTGGGCTGCCAACTGCTGGGGCATCAACGTCCTGGTCGAGATGGAATCCCTCAACTTCACTAAGCCCCTCGAGACCGAAGACAAGGAAGAGGCACTCCGTGACCTCGCCCGTCTGTACGAGCGTATGGTTATGCGCCGTCACACCAACGGCGGTTACCACAACGTCGTAACCGAGCTGTGGCGTC
>CAVDMS010000040.1:0-15088 GCA_963610045.1 Bacteroidaceae bacterium | reverse complement strand
AAATCGAGCGTGGAGCTTCCTTTACCGGCGAAAAGACCCGGACGCAGACGCTCAAGCACGCCGAAACCAGTCAGATCAAGTATGACCTTATTGGGAAAATTGCAGAGGGCACCGTTCTGACACGGCGCACGGTTTCTGCAATCCTGCAAGGCATCCGTGTGGATAAGCTCTATATGTTCAAGAACAATCCGGAAGAGTTTATCACGAAGGTCATCCGGCTCATCAATGAGCAGAAAGCCACGATGATCGTAGAGCATATTTCCTATGACACTATTGAGGGCGAATATGACAGTTCCATCTTTACGGCTGAAAAGGCAACGCAGAGCTTTGATAAGGCGTTCCTTGCAAAGAAAGCCATTCAGGACTATGTGTTCACAGACGGCTCGGCGGATAAGAGCATTGAGAGAAAGTTCGCTGAAGATTTAGATGCGGCAGACGAGGTATGCGTCTACGCCAAGCTGCCGAGAACCTTCCAAATCCCCACGCCGGTGGGCAACTATTCGCCGGACTGGGCAATCGCTTTCTGTGAGGGCAAGGTCAAGCATATTTTCTTCATAGCCGAAACGAAAGGCACAATGGAAAGTCTTGAGCTGCGTCCTATTGAGCAGGCGAAAATCTCTTGTGCCAAGAAGCTGTTCAACGAGATGTCCACAAGCAATGTGGTGTACCACGATGTGGACAGCTACCAAAGTTTGCTCAATATTATGAATTCTATTTGAATACAAGGGGTCGGTCAGGGGGTGCCCTGATAAATACCGTTTTTCGAGAATCGGAGTAAAAACGGTCTGCTCGCTAAAGTAACACATTGCAAAATTGAATATCGGAAAAATGCAGAGGCGCAGCCTTCGGAGTGATCCGTTGGCTGCGCCTTTTTGCGCTTTGAAAAAATATTTTAGGTCATTTGCAAAAAACACCCTGCCAAAAAGCACTCCTTATTCAGAGTAAGTGAAGGGGAGTTCTCAATAAGAAAAAGTGTTTCTCACCTCATTATTGAAAAAATTTTAAATAAGGTTGCTAAAAGCGGTTTCTCAGTGGGAATTAGTGAGGGAGAAAATATTTTTCAAACGATAGTCTAAAAACAGCCGTTCTCGCAGGCTACCTATTGAGAGATTTCCTGTGTACCTTGAAAATAGAATGACCGTCCGATTGGGATATGACTTTGCGACGATATGAGCGAGGCAACGCCGCCTGACGGGGCAGGAACAGCAATCGGGCAGAACGGCGAAGAAATCTAACAGAGCACTATTTTATACCAAAATCAGTCGGTTTCTCCGACGAAAGGAGTTGAAAATTCAATGAGTAAAAAATCGTATTGGTGGGAGGCGGAAACCTTCGCCTATTATCGAGTGCCGAAGGCACTGTTTACGAATCCACGATACAAAGACCTATCCGCTGATGCCGCCTTGCTTTATGGACTGCTGCTTGATCGCACCGGTCTCTCCAGCAGAAATGTGGCCAATTTTTCCGATGAAAGCGGGCGCATCTTCATCTACTACACACTGAATGAAACTTGCACCGCCCTTGGCTGCGGTCACGACAAAGCAACACGGCTATTTGTGGAATTGGAAAAACACGGCTTGCTTATCCGCAAACGACAAGGCAAGGGTAAGCCTAATCGCCTTTATTTGCAGAAGTTCCGCACAGATAACTGAAAATCCGCACACACCTACGCTCAAAAGCCGTATTCCGGACTGCGGCTATATAGCAGGTAATAATAAATACTCTATTAAACTAAGCAGTAATTCTCTACTGCCCGAAAAAGAAGATATATAGTTTCGCTAAAGGAAAGCTGCTTGCATAAGAAATCCGCAGTTCAACACACTCAGCAGATCGCCACTCTTTTTTTCGGAAAGTAAAAAAGCAAATTCAAATAAACACAAGAAAGAAGGCAAACAATGAATAAGAAAAATACCACACCAACGCTTTTGAAAATCAGCAGTCTGCGCCCATTCAAAGGACATCCCTACAAGGTGCAGGACAATGAAGAAATGGACACTTTGACGGAAAGTATTAAGGAAAACGGCATTCTCACGCCTTTGATTGTCCGTCCCATTGAAAATACCGGCGAATATGAGACCATAAGCGGTCACCGTCGCTTATACGCAGCGCAAAACGCAGGACTTGCAGAAATTCCGGTACTTATCCGTGTGCTTGACCGTGACAGCGCCGCCATCGCTGTAGTGGATAGCAATCTGCACCGGGAGCATATTCTTCCTTCTGAAAAGTCGTTTGCCTATAAAATGAAAATGGCGGCATTATCCCACCAAGGCATCGCTTGTGGACAAGTTGGCCACAAGTCCCGTGATAATATTTCCGATACAGACAGCGGCAGACAAGTGCAACGCTATATCCGCCTGACTTATCTTATTCCGGAATTTCTCGAAAAGATGGATAAAGGTGAAATTGCACTGTCCGTCGGTGTGGAACTTTCGTATCTCAATGAAAGCCGCCAACAAGATGTATTAGAACAGCGCAGGATGAATGATTGCACCCCGTCCTATTCGCAGGCTTGGCGAATGCACAAAGCAGAACGGGAAGGATTACTTACAAAAAATGTTATACAGTTTGTTATGAGCGAGGAAAAACCCAATCAGCGGGAAATGGTAAAAGTCCACACCGACCGATTGCAAGATGTTCTGCCAAAAGGAATGAATGCTCAAAAGACTAAGAATTTCATCATTAAAGCCTGTGAGCATTACCGAAAATATCTTATTCGGCAACGCAGCCGGGACGAAAGATGAGGTGTCAACAATGAATTTTATTGTCGGATTAAATCAAGGCGAGCAACGGATATACCGAATCGGTGATGTAACCGATTATGTCTCCGCAAAATTTGAACGCAACTCACAGAAAAATCTGCGTGATCGTATTCGGAGAACGGTAATCAGCGATTTCACACCTTTGACAGTATTACAGACAGACGATACAATGACCTCGGAATATGCGTGTTCGGCTGTCGGAAAGGAGGAATTATGCAGCCGAAAAAAGAACAAGAACAATTAGGGCTTGCGGCGCTTTATTGCCGCCTTTCCCGTGATGACGGTGCGGAAGGTGATTCCAATTCCGTAGCAAATCAAAAACGGCTATTACAGAAATATGCAAAAGAAAACGGATTGGGTAATACCCGCTTCTATGTGGATGATGGCTATACCGGCACAAATTTTAACCGTCCCTCGTTTCAAAAGATGAAAGATGCTCGAAGATATAGAAATGGGGTATATAACAGCGGTTATTGTCAAAGATATGTCCCGCCTCGGCAGAGATTATCTCGGCGTCGGTTATTACACGGACACATTTTTCCTGGAGCATAATATCCGCTTCATTGCTGTCAACGATTGTGTAGACAGCAATGACGGAGAAAACGAACTTGCTCCGTTCCGCAATGTGATGAATGAGATGTACGCTCGTGACATCAGCCGTAAGGTGCGTTCTGCATATCGCATTCGAGGTAACTCCGGGGAACCGTTGGGACAACCGCCCTATGGTTACCAAAAGGACCCGCTGAACAAGAAACGCTAGATCATTGATCCGAAACCGGCGCAGGTTGTGCGGGATATTTACCGAATGTGCTTAGAGGGAAAAGGTAATGACACCATTGCTCGTATTTTGCAGGATAATGGCATTCTGAACTGTACCGCATACTGGCATGAAAAAGGGATCGGCAGGGGCGGTAAGAAAACGCAGCCGAATCCGTATCGGTGGAAAGACAGCACCATCAGCAAAATTCTTACGCAACAGGAGTATTGCGGTGATGTCATCAATTTTAAGACCTATTCCAAGTTCTTCAAAGACAAGACTCGCCGTGATAATCCGGAGGAAAATTGGGTGACCTTCAAGGATGTTCACGAGCCGATCATCGACAGAGATACCTTTGAACAGGTGCAAAAGAAAATCGTTAAGAAACCAAAACACCGTGCACCAAAGCCACAAAACGGAGAAAAGAGTATCTTTTCAGACCTTCTGTACTGTGCAGATTGCGGGCATAAGCTATGATATCACATCAATACTATCAACAAGAATATCTGCTACTTTTCCTGCTCCAACTATGTGAAGGACTACCGTGGAACTTGTCCGACACGGCATTATGTGCGGGCAGACGCTATTGAGCAAGTGGTTAAATTGGAACTGCGAAGGTTGGCACAATTTCTTCAAGATGATGAATTGCAGTTTGCAAATCTGCTTGAAAGCAAAACCAATCAGGAAATTGCAGCAGAAAGGAAACAGCTTGAAGGCTAACTGCAAAAGGCAATTATGCGCACAGAAACCGTTTCCCGTCTCTATAAAAAGGCATTTGAAAAGAATGCGGAGGGATTGCTTTCGGATGAGGGATTTCTGCAAGTCACCCACGAATATGATGAGGAACAGCTTGCACTGAAAACAAAAATTCCGCAACTACGGGAGCGCATTGCCGAATCGGAACGCCGGTCAGCAAACAAAGACAAATTCATTGCTGCCATTCGCCGGTTTATGCAAATGGACAAGTTGACCGCACCGCTTTTGCGTGAACTGATTGACCGAATCGAAGTGTATGAAACAGAAGGTGCAGGTAAAAACAGAATGCAAAAAATTGTGATTCATTACCGTTTCGTGGGCTATATTGACATTCAGGAAGCGCCGCTGACGGAGCATTATGTTGCAGAAACACGGCGGGGCGTTGCTGTAGAGTACATCCCGGCATAAAAAAGAGCAGGTGCCAGACCTGCTCAAAAAAAGAAGCATAAAAAATGAGTGTTCATAACTCAAATCCGTTATGAACACTCGATATGGTTGCGGAGGAGGGATTTGAACCCACGACCTTCGGGTTATGAGCCCGACGAGCTACCGAACTGCTCCACTCCGCGATATTCTGCTTTCCTAAAGCTCTAACAGTATAGCACAGCTTAACACTCAAGTCAATACCCATATAATATTTTTTGCCGTTTTTATTCCGCCGCCCACTTCCCCCGCCCTGCGGCGATTTTTCTTCCGTTCCCCGACACTTGCGCCTTCTGTTGCTGTTGACGTCCGTTTGCGGCTATGCTATACTTACCTTTAATACCAAATTGATTGGAGTGTGTTAATCCTAAAATGGATGGAGACGGTAGTCAATTATCGCCGATAATTGCAATTCTTGCAATATTACTTCTTCTTGCCGCATATTTCGCTTTGGCGGAGACCTCGATAGCCTCCGTTTCGAAAGTGCGCATCAAAACCAGAGCCGACCGCGGAGACGGTCGTGCAAAGAAAGTCCTTTGGGTGCTCGATAACTTCGACCGTGCAATAACCACGATCCTCATCGGCACCAACATTGTTCACATCAGCGCCGCAACGATCGTCACCGTAACCGTGACGAAGCTCGTTTCCGCAAGCGGCGGCGACGTCGGTGCAGCGGTCACGATCAGCACCTTCGTCACGACCCTCGTGGTATTCTTCGCCGGCGAAATGCTGCCGAAGAGCATTGCGAAAAAGTACAGTGAAACCATCTCGCTCGCCGTGGCGGGGACCTTGAGCATCTTCATGTGGCTGTTTAAGCCGCTTGCCATGCTCCTGTCCGCCATCGGCAACTTTGCCGCCCGCTTCGTCAAAAGTGACCCGGAGATATCCGTCACCGAGGATGAGCTTTACGACATCATCGAGGACATGACCGAGGAAGGCAGCCTGCGTGAGGAGCAGGGCGAGCTTATATCCTCCGCCCTCCAGTTCGGCGGCACGACGGTCGAGAGCATTCTCACCTCAAGAGTCGATCTTGCCGCAGTCGATGCCTCAATGAGCAGCGCCGACGTTCTCGATTACATACGAAACGTGAAGCACTCTCGCCTTCCCGTTTACGAGGGCAGCATCGACAACATTATCGGAATACTTCAGATACGAACCTTTATAAAAGCCTACCTGCACGGCAGCGTCGGCGACGACATACGCCCGCTTCTTGACGAGGCGTACTTCGTCCACGAGTCCATGATGATAGACGACCTGCTCTCCGTCATGAGCAAGCGCCGCCTCAACATGGCGATAGTCACCGACAGCTACGGCGGCACCCTCGGTGTCGTCACGGTCGAGGACATTCTTGAGGAGCTTGTGGGCGAGATCTGGGACGAGGACGACGTTGTGCATGAGCCGTACCGCCCCTTAGCCGACGGTGCTTGGGACTGCGATGCGGAAATGGCGCTTACCGACGTTTTCGAGCTTGTCGAGTTCGAGGACCCCGAAGAAAACCCCGAATTTGCAAACAAGCTGCTCGGCAAGTGGGCATACGAGCGCTTTGCCGCCATCCCGCAGCTCGGCGACAGCTTTGAGTATCACGGGCTGAAGCTCACGGTCACGGAAATGGTACACAACCGCATTATGCGCCTCACGGTCTCCCGCATCCCGGAAGGAGGTGACGGTCGCTGATGCTCGGCATATATCTTGCAGCCATTTTGGTCTGCGTGTTTTTCTCCAACTTCTTCTCATCCTCCGAAATGGCGTACTCCGCCTGCAATCGGGTAAGGCTTGAGAAGGCAAGCGACGACGGCTCAAAGCGTGCCGCCGCCGCAGTCAAGATCGTCGAGCGCTTTGACGATACGCTTTCGGCGATCCTAATCGGCAACAACCTCGTTAACATCGCCGCATCCTCGCTCGGCTCGCTCGCCGTCATGGAGCTGCTCGGCGACGGATACGCATGGGTCTCGACCGTCGTTATCACGACGCTCGTCATCATCTTCGGCGAGACGATGCCCAAGATCGTCGCAAAGAGCAGCGCAAACCGCATAGCGCTGCGCCACGCATATTTTATCCGCATTCTCAGCGTGCTGTTTAAGCCGCTCATTATGCTCGTCGTGGGGCTCATCCGCCTCATCTGCCTGCCCCTCAAGGGCGAGCGCACCGACGCATCCGACGACGCCGCAGTCGAGGAGCTTTCCTCCATTATCGAGACGGCGGAGGACGAATCCGTGCTTGACGAGGACCGCTCCGAGCTTGTGCAGGCGGCGATCGACTTCTCCGACGTCATGGCGTCCGAGGTCATGACCGCAAGGGTCGATATGCTCGCTCTCGACATTGAGGACGACTGGGACGAACTGCTCAAGACCATCGACGAGTCGCCCTACTCAAGGCTCCCGGTTTATGAGGACGGCGTTGACAACATCATCGGCGTTCTGTATCTAAACCACTTCCTAAAGGCGCTTGCCGGGGACGAAAAGCCCGACATACGGAGCCTTCTCATGCCGGTCTGCTACGTCTACAAGACGATGAAGCTTCCCGCCGTGCTGAGTGAGCTGCGCCGTGCAAAGCAGCATCTTGCCGTCGTCGTTGACGAATACGGCGGCACCCTCGGCGTTCTCTCGATGGAGGACGTTTTGGAGCAGCTTGTCGGCGAGATCTGGGATGAGACCGACGAGGTCGAGGAGGAGATCGTCGAGCGCCCGGACGGACGCTTTGAGCTTGACGGCGACATGGTGATCTCCGACTTCATCGAGCTTATGGAGCTTAACGAGGAGGACTTCGACTTTGAGAGCGACACCGTCGGCGGCTGGACGATCGAGATGTTCGGCAGCTTCCCGAAGGTGGGCGACAGCTTTGAGTTTGAAAACTTCACCGTCACCGTCCTGCAAATGGACGGTCTGCGAGTGGAAAAGGTCCTCGTGCAGGTCCATCCGAAGCCCGAAGCCGAAGAATGAAGCATTAAAAAGAACCAAAAGCTGTGCTTTTGGTTCTTTTTCTGCACTTTGCAGGACGGGGGTTTACATAGACTGCGATTTAATGTATAATGATATGATAGAATAAATCCGAGAATCACAAAGGAATGATAACGATGCTTGAATTTGAAGAATACAAGGTGAAGCTCAATGCGCTCAAGCCGACGCTTGACGACCTTCGCTCCGCTCTGCGTCTCGAAGCCGCAGAGAAGGAGATCGAGGAGCTTGAGGGTCAAAGCGCAAGGGACGGCTTTTGGAACGACGTTGAAAATTCTCAGCGTGTGCAGAAGCGCCTAAAGCAGCTCAAATCCAAAACCGAAAACTATGCTTCGCTTTGCTCGAAGTGGGACGATATGTACACCCTCTGCGAAATGGCGCTTGAGGAAAACGACGACTCGATGCTCGAAGAGCTTCAGACGGATTACGCAGACTTTGCCGAAAAGCTTGAGGAGACGAGGCTCAGCACCCTGCTCACCGGCGAGTACGACGCAAACAACGCCATTTTGACCTTCCACGCAGGCGCAGGCGGCACCGAGGCGCAGGACTGGACGCAGATGCTGTACCGTATGTACAATATGTGGGCGGACCGCCACGGCTACACCGTGAAGCTCATGGACTACCTCGACGGCGACGAGGCAGGCATAAAGAGCGCCACAATAATGATCGAGGGTGAAAACGCATACGGCTTCTTAAAGAGCGAACACGGCATACACCGCCTTGTCCGCATCTCTCCGTTCGATGCCTCCGGCAGACGACACACCTCCTTTTCGGCGGTCGAGGTCATGCCTGAGATCAGCGACGACAACGAGATAGAGCTGCGTGACGAGGACATCAAGATGGACGTTTACCGTTCCTCCGGCGCCGGCGGTCAGAAGGTCAACAAGACCTCCTCCGCAGTCCGTCTGACCCATATCCCGACGGGCATCGTCGTTGCGTCGCAGGTCGAGCGTTCGCACTTCCAAAACCTCGAAAACTGCAAAAATATGCTTCGTGCAAGACTTGCGGAGATCAAAGAGCGTGAGCATCTTGAGAAGATAAGCGACATAAAGGGTGTCCAGCAGAAGATCGAGTGGGGCAGCCAGATCCGCTCCTACGTCTTTATGCCCTACACGCTGGCAAAGGATCATCGCACCGGCTTTGAAAACGGAAACATTCAAAACGTCATGGACGGCGATATCGACGGCTTTATAAACGCTTTCCTCGCAATGAAGGCAGAAGCCTAAAAAGTGAATAAAAAATCTCGGAAATGCAGAGCATTTCCGAGATTTTTGTTTTTAAAATCAGACCTTGACCGATTCGGCGTAGCTCCAGAAGGTCTCAAGCTGAGCGTCGAAGGTTTCGGCAAAGGTGCCGAACTGCACCATATAGAAAGCATCGTCCGCCTTGTACACGACGGCGAGATACTTGTAATCCGCATCCTTTTCGCTCGCCTCGTACTGGAAGTAAGTGTAATCTCCCTTGTGCATGACCGTAGCTTCTATGTCGTTTGTGAGGTTAACGAGCTGAGCGTAGCTCTCCTCGGAAAGCGACGAGTCCACGCCGAGAGTATTAAAGCTCTCACAAAGCACGGAGACTACGGCATCGTCACTGACAAAGATCGCATCCTGCTCCTCGTTAAGCGAATCCTCCCTTGAAAAATCGTCGGTCAGCGTAATCGTAAGCCCGGCAGCCTCAAAGTCCTTCGGACTTGCGGTGCAAGCACAAAACACAAGAACCGCAAGAAGCAGCGGCAATAATTTAAACAGCTTTTTCATCGGAACACCTCAAACCTTTCTCATCTCTTATCCCTTATCTATAATAACCGTTATCCGTTCCGATTTCAAGTAATTATTTAATCTTAACGCATCAAAACACCTTGTCGCCGTTTTCGACGGGTTCCATGGGGCAAAGCAGCACGACGCCCTGCTTTGAGTCCGTTCCCAAAATGCGCACCTCGCTTTTGACGCTGCCTATGTGCATCGGTTCGAGGTTTACGCAGCATATGAGCTGCTTCCCCATCAGCTCCTCCGGCTTATAAAGCTCGGTAAGCTGCGCCGAGGAGCTTTTCAGTCCAAGCTCCGGTCCGAAATCCAGCGTCACCTTATACGCCGGCTTGCGTGCCTTCTTGTTTATGCCCACGGAAACGACGGTCCCCGCACGCACTTCCACCTTGTCAAAATCTTCGGTCGTTATCATATTTACCACTCCTTCATTGCGATAAAGTATAACTCAAAACCGCCGTTTTGAAAAGCCGGAGTATCTGACGTGGGTGTTAAGCCTTACTTCAAAGCAGCTCGCCCCCGTCGATGCCGAGCTCCTCCGTATCGGGAGCGGAAAGCTCACGGTAGGTTTGTCTGATGAATACCATCGCAATGACGAAGGTCAGCAGATCAGCCGCCGGGAAAGACCACAAAAGCCCGTCCAGTCCAAAGAAGATCGGCAGAATGATGGGCAGCGACACGCCGAAAACGATTTCTCTCGTCATGGAAACGGCGGTAGAGGCAAACGCCTTGCCCAACGCCTGCAAATAGATAAAGGTACCTTTGTTCAGGGTCGCAAGCGGCATCAGGCACAGGTAAATGCGGAAGCACTTTACGGTGAAGTCCGAATAATACGCACTCTCGTTTGCCGCACCGAACAGCATTGCAATTTGCAGCGGAAACACCTCAACGACAAAAAGCGCAGCGGCGCCGACGATCAGCTCCGCAAGCAGCAGGCGTGAAAACAGCGCCTTGGCACGGTCCTTTTTCCCTGCGCCGATGTTGTACCCGGCGATCGGGATGCAGCCCGCCGCCATGCCTACCGCAATTGATATGGCGATTTGGAAAAACTTCATAACGATACCGAGGACGGCAAGCGGTATCTGTGCATATTCCGGCTGTCCGAAAACAGGGTCCTGTGCGCCGTACTTCATGCACATATTCTGCACGGCAGCCATTGAAACGACAAGCGAAATTTGCGCAAGGAAGCTGGTAAGCCCCAAAACGAGAAACTTCGGGATGAGCTTTCCCTCCGGACGGAAGCTGCTCCTTTTAAGCACCACGACCTTCATATGCAGCAGATACCACACGGAAAGCGCCGCCGTCAGCGCCTGACCGATAACGGTGGCGACCGCCGCTCCCATCATACCCCAGCGGAATGTGAAAATGAAGATCGGGTCGAGGATAAGGTTGGTGATCGCACCTGCGACGGTGGCGACCATGGCAAATTTCGGACTGCCGTCGCTGCGGATTACGGGGTTCATCGCCTGCCCGAACATATAAAACGGAATGCCAAGGGTAATGTAAAAAAAGTATTCCTTTGCAAAGGCATGGGTCTCCTCGTTGACGGTCCCCCCGAACAGGGCAAGGATCGGCTCGCTGAATATCAGGTAGACCGCCGTCAGCACGAGACTGCCGACCACACAAAGAACGACGGCATTGCCGACGGCTTTGTGCGCGTCCTCGTGCGCATTGCGCCCCAACGCAATGCTTACGAAGGCGCAGCAGCCGTCGCCGATCATAACGGCGACAGCCAACGCCACAACGGTCAGCGGAAAAACGACCGTATTTGCGGCATTGCCGTAAGAGCCGAGATAGCTTGCGTTTGCAATGAATATTTGGTCAACGATGTTATACAGTGCGCCCACCAAGAGCGAGATGATGCAGGGGACGGCGTACTGCCGCATGAGCTTGCCGATACGCTCCGTCCCCAAAAACCGATTTCCGGCGTCCACAAAAATCAACCTTCTTCCGAAAAAATAAATGCGTAATCCATAAAATCCGGAATTACGCATTTCTGCCACACGATTTGTTTATAAATTTTATCGGATCACGCAAAAAACGTGTGTGTTTCTGCAACCGGATTTACGCAGAAACGCCACACGTTGTGTGCTTATTATAACGGATCGAGCCGGAAATTTCAAATGATTTTTGCAAAAAACGGCGTCCGCCAAGGGCGGACGCCGTTTTTCAAAGCTTTGCGTTGTATCTTAGTACATTCCGCCCATGTCCGGAGCCGGAGCTGCGGGTGCGGGAGGAGTGGGAATGTCGGTAACGAGGCTCTCGGTGGTCAGCACCATCGAGGCGACGCTTGCGGCATTTTCAAGTGCGCTGCGGCAGACCTTGGTCGGGTCGATGATGCCCATGGCGATCATGTTGCCGTAGACGTCGTTTGCGGCGTCGTAGCCGAAGTTGGACTCATCGCTCTCGTAAACCTTGTTGAGGATGACCGCACCTTCAAGTCCCGCATTTGCTGCGATCTGCATGATGGGCGCCTTGAGTGCCTTTGCGATCATGGCAGCGCCGGTCTTTTCGTCGCCCTCAAGGGATGCGGTAAGCTCGTCGGCAGCCTTGGATGCCATGACGTAAGCGGAACCGCCGCCTGCGACGATGCCTTCCTCGACGGCAGCTCTCGTTGCGTTGAGTGCGTCCTCGATGCGGAGCTTCTTCTCCTTCATCTCGGTCTCGGTCGCTGCGCCGACCTTGATGACCGCAACGCCGCCTGCGAGCTTTGCAAGGCGCTCCTGGAGCTTTTCCTTGTCGTACTCGGAGGTGGTGGTCTCTATCTGAGCGTTTATCTGAGCGATGCGGGCCTTGATCTCATCGCCGGAGCCTGCGCCGTCAACGATGACGGTGTTCTCCTTGGTGACCTTGACCTGGCGTGCCTGACCGAGGACGGAAATGTCGGCGTCCTTAAGCTCCATGCCGAGGTCGGAGGAAATGACCTGACCGCCGGTGAGGATCGCTATATCCTGAAGCATTTCCTTGCGCTTGTCGCCGAAGCCGGGGGCCTTGACGCACACGCACACGAAGGTGCCTCTGAGCTTGTTGAGGATGATGGTCGCAAGAGCCTCGCCCTCGACGTCCTCCGCAACGATGAGCAGCTTTCTGCCTGCCTTGACGACCTGCTCAAGCAGCGGGAGTATCTCCTGAATGTTGGTGACCTTCTTGTCGGTGATGAGGATAAGTGCATCGTCAAGCACCGCCTCCATCTTCTCGGTGTCGGTCGCCATGTAGGGGCTTAAATAGCCTCTGTCAAACTGCATACCCTCGACGACCTCACTGTAGGTCTCGGCGGTCTTGGACTCCTCGATGGTGATGACACCGTTTTGAGAAACCTTCTCCATTGCCTCGGAGATCAGCTCGCCGATATGCTCGTCGCCGCTGGAGATTGCGCCGACACGGGCGATGTCGCCGGAGCCGGAGACGGGCTGAGAGTTTTCTCTGATGGCTGCGACCGCTGCATCGACCGCCTTTGCAATGCCCTTCTTCATGGTCATGGGGTTTGCGCCCGCTGCGAGGTTTTTAAGTCCCTCGTGGATCATAGCCTGCGCAAGCACGGTCGCAGAGGTGGTGCCGTCACCGGCGACGTCGTTCGTCTTGGTGGAGACCTCTTTGATGAGCTGTGCGCCCATGTTCTCGAACGGATCCTCAAGCTCGATCTCCTTTGCGATGGTAACGCCGTCGTTGGTGATGAGCGGAGCGCCGAACTTCTTGTCAAGCACCACATTGCGGCCCTTGGGTCCGAGGGTGATCTTGACGGTATCCGCAAGCTGGTTAATGCCTCTTTCTATTGCCTTGCGAGCTTCCTCGCCGTAAATTATCTGCTTTGCCATGATAAATGCCTCCTTACTCCACTATTGCAAGAATTTCGGACTGGCGTGCGATGGTGTACTCCACGGCGTCGAGCTTGATCTTATTGTTGCCGTACTTTGCAAGCAGCACCTTGTCGCCGGGCTTCACGATCATAGTGACCTCGTTGCCGTCAACGATACCGCCGGGGCCGACCTCAACGACCTCATATATTTCGGGCTTCTCCTGAGCGGAAGCGGCAAGGAAGATACCGCTCTGGGTCTTTTCCTCCGCCTTTTCCTGAGTAAGCACAACTCTGTCTGCCAAAGGCTTGAGCTTCATATATATTACCTCCAATAAAAATATACAACATTTCGTCGATTTAGCACTCATTTGGTTTGAGTGCTAATCTATGTTTAATAATAGCACACTTTTTGAGAATTTCAAGCCCCTTGACAAAAATTTGTGAAAAAAATTATATACGCCCCGCATCGAATTTTGCCTCTACGGGAAAATTCGATGCAAGGCGTGGGTGTTGAGTCTTTTTTCTATGAAAAACAGATTTTCTGTTTTTCACAGAAAAAAGGACAGGCAGAGCCTGTCCTTTTTATTTTGAGTTAAATCTCAGGAATTATCCCTTGATCTTGCCCTGGTCGTCAACGGTGGTGTTGGCGGAAACCTTGGGCATTGCGCCGGTGTCGTTGGAGACTTCGATCTCGCCTGCGAACATCTTTGCTACGAGCTCGATGTAGTCTTCCTTGCCGAAGTCGGAGGTCCACTGAGTGCTGTCCATGGGGATCTGTACGTAGTTGAGAGTGGGATCCTCACCGCTTACGAGGCCGAGGGTCTGAATCTTGCCAGCGTACTTGTCCCAGTTACCTGCAACGATACCCTTGAGGGTGTCGATGGTGGTGGGAGCAAGGCCCTTCATCGCGGAGGTAACGGTCATGCCTTCGCCGTAGCCGCCGTCAATGATAGCAGCCTGGTCAACGTCAACGCCGATGACCTTGCCGTCTGCCTTTGCAGCTGCCTCAGCTGCGGAGGTGTAGATGCCGCCGCCGCAAGCGAAGACGACCTCGGTGCCGCCCTGGTACCAGGTATCCATAACTGCGGTGATGTCAGCGTCGCCGGAGAACTGGCCGCCGTAGACATAGTTGATCTCGATCTGCTTGTCAAGCTCCTGTGCAGCTGCGTCAGCGCCCTGGACAAAGCCGAAGCCGTAACGGATAACTGCGGGAACTGCCATGCCGCCGAGGAAGCCGAGCTTGGTGTAACCGAACTGAACTGCTGCGTAACCTGCCATGTAGCCGCAGAGCTCTTCCTGGTAAACTGCGCAGTAAACATTGCTCATGTCGAAGTAGTCAGCGAGGTCCCAGTTGGAGGGATCGTAGTCATACTTCTCGCCTGCTGCACCGACAGCAGCCTCGAGGAGGTCGCCGAGTGCAACGTCGAGAGCGACGAACTTAACATCGGGGTACTGAGGTGCAACAGCAACGAGGGTGCCTGCGAAAGCGTAGCCGGGCATTACGATGACATTGTAGCCTTCGGAAATTGCCTGCTCGGTGGACTTAACGCGAGCGTCGGTGTTGTTGTCGGTGGGCTTGTAGTACTTGAATGCAACGCCGTTGTCCTTGCAGAACTCCATGCAAGCTTCATAGGTGGTCTGGTTGAAGGACTTGTCGGTAATGTCGCCGTAGTCGGTGATCATTGCGACTTTGTATTCCTTGTTGGTGACTTCCCAGTCGTTGCCACCGGCCTTGGGGTCATCCTTCTTGCCGCTGTCGCCGCCGCAAGCGCAGAGAGCGAAGACCATGCAAAGAGCAAGAAGAAGCGCTAAGAATCTTTTCATGTTTTTTCCTCCGTAAAAATTTTTGTTTTTGCGTACAATCATTTAATTGTACGATA
>CAVDMS010000039.1:1851-15110 GCA_963610045.1 Bacteroidaceae bacterium | reverse complement strand
GTGGAGATAAGCGGGATCGAACCGCTGACCTCTTGAATGCCATTCAAGCGCTCTCCCAGCTGAGCTATACCCCCAAATGCAAGAGCTATTTTAGCAGACGGGAGGGCGCTTGTCAATATTTTTTTATCGTCGAGCCGAACTTGCGGTGCAAACGCAGGGAACGATGCCCGTCGACGCATCAGCTCCGTATCGCTATGCCGCCTTCGTCCTCGTGCAGGCTCCGTGAAAAGTAGTGCGTCATAAGCCCGCACAGATCGTCGAAGTCCTGCGCTCCTGCGGTCTCCCACGCCGAGTGCATGGCAAGCTGCGCAAGCCCGATGTCCACGGTCTTTACCGGCACAAGCACGTTGGCGATGCTGCCGAGCGTGGAGCCGCCCGCCATGTCGGAGCGGTTTGCAAAGCTCTGCACTCTTACGCCCGCCTCGGCGCAGATGCTCCTGAACACGGCAGAGGAAACGCCGTCGGTCGTGTAGTGCTGATTTGCGTTGTACTTCACGACCACACCGCCGCCGATGACGGGGCAGTTGAGTGCGTCGGAATACTCCGGGTGATTCGGGTGCTTTGCGTGAGCGTTGTCGGCGGAGACGAGGAAGCTCTGCGCAAGCAGCATACGGTAGCGCTCCTCACCGTAGCCCAGTGACAGGCAGATGCGCCGCAGGGTGTCACGCAGAAGCGAGGACGCAGCGCCCTGCTTCGTTGCGCTGCCGACCTCCTCGTTGTCGAACACGCAGCACACGGGGATCGCCGCACTTTCCTGCGAATCCATAAAGCCCTCCATGCAGCCGAAGGCGCACTGGAGATCGTCAAGCTTCGGGGAGAGGATAAGCTCGCCGTCGGAGCCTAAGTGCGTACCCCTGCCTCGGCAGTACAGGAACAGATCCGTGCCGACGATGCTCTCCTTCTCGACGCCGACGCTTTCCGCAACGAGCTTCGAAAAGCTCCCTGCGCTTTCGGCGGTGCCGTACAGCGGCAGGGTATCGACCGCAGCGGAGTACTTCATGCCGTCGTTTGCGCTGCGGTTCATGTGTATCGCAACGCTCGGAATGACGAGCAGGTCACGGTCAACATTCACGAGCTTAGTTTTGAGCTTATCGCCCTCGCTCACGATAATGCGTCCTGCGACGCTGAGCGGTCTGTCAAACCACGTCGCCATGAGCATACCACCGTACTTCTCGGTGTTGAGCTGAACGTATGCGTCCGAGGGCTTTTCGGGGTTCTCCTTGACCTTGAAGGCGGGGGAATCGCTGTGCGCTGCCGCCATCATAAAGCCGGAGGGCGTGCCTTTTGGGATGCGGAAGGCAATGATCGAGGAACCGTTCCGGCGGACGAAATACTTGCCGCCGTGCCGAAGCTCCCAACTCTGCGACTCCGAAAGCTCGGTGTAGCCGAGGGCGCTCAGCGACCCGGCAAAGTTTTCGACAACGTGAAAGCAGCTCGGCGATGCCTGAATGAAGTCGAGCAGCCTGTCTGTATATTTGTATTCCATTTTATCGGCACCTTTCGTTTTTTTACAGCATAGCATTTTTTCATCCCCGTGGCAAGCCAAAGCGCTATTTACACGGGGGCGAAAATAAGATATTATCAAAGTGCATATTATATATTGTATAAGCGAGGTGCGGTTATGGCTTACAAGGCAGCGATAATAACGGTCGGTGATGCAGCGAGCAAGGGCGGTGCCGCCGCAGCGGAGATGCTGCAAAGCGCCGGATTTGAAATAATATACACGTCTGGCGTGCCCGCCGAGAGGCACACGATCTCGGCGGAGCTTGTAAAGTGCGAGTATGAGCTTTGCGCCGACCTCATCGTCACGACGGGCGGCACGGGACTTTCCCACAGGGACGTGACGCCGGAGGCGACGCTCGACGTCATCGAACGGGAGATACCTGCGATCCCGCAGGCGATGCTGCACTACAGTCTCGACATAACGCCGAGAGCGATGCTCACGAGAGCGGTCGCCGGGGTGCGCAACAATGCGCTCATCATAAACCTCCCCGGCAGCGAAAAGGCGGTAAGGGAAAATCTCTCCGCCGTCGTGCCTGCACTCGGTCACGCAGTCTCGATGCTTGCGGGACGATAAGGTGAGGAGCTTCGGAAGCTTGTGTGTTTCCGAAGCTCATATTTTTTAGAAATAATCACAAATTTGAAAGGCATTTGTACAGAATACGCAGAATTAAATATTGCTTTTTGTATAAAAATGTTGTTAAATATATTCGTTGTACTTTAAATTGGCATAGTTACAGAGGTGTTTTCAATGAAGCTTATTTCGATGTGTGCCGCAGCGCTGCTCCTTGGCGCACTCGTTGCGTTCATAAACTCCCGCCTTAGCCGTTCGGCGCTCGGCAAAACGAGCGTTACCGCTATCATGGCGGTCAATTTCGCAAGGCTTCTTTTGGATGCGCTGTGCCTCGGTATCGTGTACGGGGCATGTCGGCTGCTTGAGGTCAAATTTATAGCGCCGCTCATCGCCGCCGCACTCGGACTTTCGGTCTGCGGGCTTCTGTTTTTGAAGCTCATGACCGCCAAAAACAACAAAACCGATGCCGTAGATACGGAGAACGGAGGAGATATGCTTGGCTGAATTTTTTAATAATTTTCTGAAGCCGACGCCGACGGTCGTGACGATGTGGGTCATCATGGCGGTGCTGGTCCTGTTTTCGATTCTCGCAACGAGGAAGATGAAGGACAAGCCCGGAGTGCTGCAAAACATTGCTGAAATGGCGGTGTCGAAGCTGTTCGGCTTTATCGAGGGCGTCCTCGGCACCGAGCGCACGAAGAAGTATTTCCCCGTGTTTGCGACGTTTTTTATACTCATAGTCGTGTGCAACTATTCGGGACTGCTCCCCGGTGCGGGCGAGCTGTTCACGGTGCCGACCTCGATGCTTGCCGTCACCGCAGCACTTGCGATAATCGGCTTTTTCACCATCCACACGACGGGCATAAGGACAAAGGGTCTAAAGGGCTACCTGCTCTCGTTTCTAAAGCCCGTGGCGCTGCTTTTGCCCATAACCCTGCTTGAGCAGTTCATCCGCCCGATGTCGCTTGCACTGCGACTTTACGGCAACATCTACGGCGAAGAAAAGGTAACGGAGACCTTCTACGGACTGGTCCCGATACTTCTGCCGATCGTCATGAATGTGCTGAGCCTGCTGTTCTGCCTCATTCAGGCGATGATATTTACCATGCTGCTTGCGGTCTTTGTTGCCGAAGCGACCGAAACCGAAGAAGAATAATTTTTACGATACATTTCAGGAGGAAACAAAATGGAACTGGTATACGGACTTATAGCGATCGCCGCTGCTCTGGCGATAGGACTCAGCACCATCGGCGTCGGCATAGGACAGGGTCTTGCTGCGGCAAAGGCGCTTGAATCCATGGCACGTCAGCCCGAAATGCACAGCAAGCTCCAGACCACGATGATCCTTGCAATGGGTCTTATGGAAGCGCTTGCGATCTACGGTCTGCTTATTGCATTCATCATTCTCGGCAATATGCCCTGAGGCAGGAAAGCAGATCACCATTTTTGAAGGGAGTGCAGAAGCTTGGTCTTAGACGTAGTAGGCCTTGAGATAAGTGTGCCTGAGTTTATATGGACCGTGATAAACTTCTTTGTGCTGCTGTTCTTGCTTAAACGCTTTCTCTACGACCCCGTACTTAAATTCATGGACGAGCGCTCCGCCCGCATCGAGGCGGGACTTAACGAAGGCAAGCGTGCCGAAAAAGCCCTTGCCGAAAACGAGCAGGCGCTTGCGCAGGAGCTGACGCTCAGCGGCAACGCCGCAAGAGAGCTTATCGGAGACGCACGGAGCGACGCCGAAAAGGAAAAGGCGAAGCTTCTCGGCGGCGCTCATGCCGAGGCGGAGGCGCTGCATAAGCAGATCCGTGAGCGCATAAGTACGGAGGAAACGCAGACGAGAGCGGAGCTGGACGCCGAACTGCCCGAGCTTGTGGGACTGCTCACGGAGCAGCTTTTGGGCGAAGGCGCCGCCGACGGTGAGGCGATAAGCCGCCGTATGCGGGAGCCTAATAAGTGACGCCGGCGCATATAAGAACGCAGTGAAAGGAGGGATAACGCTCAGGTGGATGAGATAGTATACAGAATTATTAACTTTGTCATTCTGTTCGGAGCCTTGGGCTTTGCCTGTCGGAAGATGATTAAAAACATGTTCGGCGGCAGGAGAGAGAAGATAAGCCGTGAGCTTGCCGAGGCGGAATGTGCAAAGGCGCGGGCAAAGTCGCTTGACGGCGACATGGAAAGCGCCCGCCTCAAAAACGAGGAACGCAGAGCAAAGCTCATGGAGGACGCAAGGCTCCAGGCGGAAATGACCAAACGGGAGACCGAACGCTCGGGTGAGCTTGAGGCGCAGAGCCTTAAAGACAACGCCCTGCAAAGCGAACCGCAGCTCCGCAAGGAGATGCAGAGCAGGGTCGCCGCCGATGCGATACGCAAGGTGGCGCAGACCGCCTCCGAGGTGCTGAAAGACGGCAGCTTTGAGGCGTCGAAGCAGGCATTAAACGAGCGGTTTATCCAACAGATTAAGGATTTGGTATCGGCTATGCCGAGCGATATTTTGAACATGAACGAACTGAAAAAACTTGACATTTCAATAAAGAGCGCAGAGCCGCTCTCCGACGAGGAGATGCAGCGCATCACCCGCATACTGTGCGAGACCTTTATAAGCTGCCGCAACGAGGTAGACAGCGAGCTTATAGGCGGCGTCCGTATGCAGGTCGGCGACACCGTGTACGACGGAACGCTCTCGCATCAGCTCGACAAACTCTCCCGTGACGTCGAGAGCAACACGCTCATGAGCGACAAGGAGAGCTTGTCCGTTGCGGAGGAGATAAGAAATAAGCTCCGAGCGACAGACGGCAAGGTCGACGTGTTCCAGACGGGAACCGTCGAGACCCTCGGCGACGGCATCTGCCGTGTATCGGGGCTTGCGGACGTCATGGCGGGCGAGATGCTTGAGTTCCCCGGCGGTCTGAAGGGCATGGTGCAGGACCTTGAGCGTGACAACGTCGGCGTCGTACTGATGGGCGATTTCAGCCACATTCAGGAGGGCGACGAGGTTCGCCGCACCGGGCGCATAATCGAAGTCCCCGTCGGCGACTGCATGATAGGCCGTGTCGTGGACGCAATGGGTACGCCCATAGACGGCAAGGGTCCCCTCAACGCACAGAGCTTCCGTGCGGTCGAAAGTCCCGCACCGAGCGTGCTGCACAGAAAGAGCGTTTCCGTTCCCATGCAGACGGGTCTTAAAGCGATCGACGCCCTCGTCCCCATCGGCAGGGGTCAGCGTGAGCTTATAATCGGCGACCGTCAGACGGGCAAAACGGCGATCGCACTCGACGCCATCATAAATCAGAAGGGTAAGGGCGTTATCTGCATCTACGTTGCGATCGGTCAGAAGGAATCGACCATTGCAGGCGTTGTGGATAAGCTCCGCAAAACCGGAGCCATGGACTACTCCATCGTCGTTGCCGCAAACGCATCGGAGCCTGCTCCCATGCTGTATATCGCACCCTACGCAGGAGCCGCAATGGGCGAGTACTTCATGTACGACGGCAGAGACGTGCTTATCGTGTACGACGACCTGTCGAAGCAGGCGGCGGCTTACCGTGAGATCTCCCTGCTGCTTCAGAGACCGCCCGGACGTGAAGCCTACCCCGGTGACGTCTTCTATCTCCACTCCAGACTTCTGGAAAGAGCGGCACGTCTCAGCGAGGACGCAGGCGGCGGCAGCATGACCGCTCTGCCCATCATCGAGACTCAGGCGGGCGACATTTCGGCGTATATCCCGACGAACGTTATCTCCATAACCGACGGACAGATATTCCTCGAAACCGACCTGTTCCACTCCGGCGTGCGTCCGGCGATAAACGTCGGTCTGTCCGTATCGAGAGTCGGCGGCGCAGCGCAGATAGGCGCAATGAAGCAGGTCGCAGGCAGACTGCGTGTCGATCTTGCTCAGTACAGAGAGCTTGCAAGCTTTGCGCAGTTCGGCTCCGACCTTGACAAGGCGACGAGGGACACCCTGCACAGGGGCGCAAGAATGACGGAGATTCTGAAGCAGAAGCAGTATTCTCCCATGAGTGCGGCGGATCAGGTCATTGCGATATTTGCGGCATCCGAGGGCTTTACGGACGACGTGGAGCTTGAGGACATTGCACGCTTCGAGGAGGAGCTTATCTCCTTTATAAATCGCAATTATCCCGAACTGCATGACGAGATCATGTCCGGCAAGAAGCTTTCCGCCGAACAGCAGGAGAAGCTCAGAAGCAACATTCGCAAGTTTAAGGAAACCTTTTAATAATTGACCGCAGCGGAAAGGAGGGGCAAAAATGGCGAATATGCGTTCGATAAGAACGAGGATAAAGAGCGTCAAGAACACGCAGCAGATAACCAAGGCGATGAAGATGGTCGCCGTGTCGAAGCTACGCCGTGCGCAGAGCGCAATGCAGACCATGACGCCGTTTGCCGAAAAAAGTCAGGAGATACTTGACACGCTCCTTTCCGGCAGCACGGTACCCGAAAACCGCTTCATATCCCCGAAAAAGGAGATAAAAAGAGTCTGCTACGTTCTTTTTGTCGGCAACAGGGGACTTTGCGGAGTCTACAACAGCTCGCTCATGCACTTCATGCAGAGCATCGCAGAGGATGACGGCAGGGACATAAGCCTCGTCATCTGCGGACGCTGGGGCAAGGACGTTATCGCAAGGAGCGGGCTGCCGGTGCGCAGAAGCTTCACCGAGCTGAGCGACACGCCGAGCAGCATGGAGGCGCTTGAGATCTCCGAGTACCTGAAAACGCTGTATTTAAACGACGAGACGGACGAGATACACCTCGTCTATCAGCACTATATTTCGGCGCTCCGGCAGGAGCCGACGCAGACGCAGCTTCTGCCCGCAAAGCCGGAAAAGCTGCGTGAAAACGCAGCGGGCAAGGACTATCTCTTTGCACCCGATGCGTCCGAGGTCTTGGAAAGCGTCATGCAGCTTTATATAAACAACAAGGTGTACAGCGTGATGTTGGAGGCAAAGTGCGGCGAACACTCCTCCAGAATGACAGCAATGACCGCTGCGACCGACAGCACCAAGACCCTAATCGACTCGCTCAGTCTTGCGCTCAACAGGGCAAGGCAGGCGGCGATCACCACCGAGATCTCCGAGATCGTCGGCGGCGCATCGGCACTTAAAAAGAAGAAGTAAGCATCCTCACACACAGGAGGTAAATACATGGAAAACGGAATCGTCAGAAGGGTCATAGGACCCGTTGTGGACGTACAGTTTCCCTCCGGGAAAATGCCGGAGATATACAACGCAATAGAGGTCGAGCTTCCCGACCGCAAGGTGACCATGGAGGCGGTGCAGCACCTCGGCGACAACACGGTGCGCTGCATCTCCCTGTTCTCGACCGACGGTATGCAGAGAGGCTCCCGTGCCGTGGACACCGATTCCCCCGTCACGGTCCCCGTCGGCGAGGCGACGCTCGGCCGTATGTTCAACGTCATCGGCGAGCCTATCGACGAGAAGGGTCCCGTCGAGGCGCAGCGACTGCCCATACACCGCAAAGCACCCGAATTTACCGAGGTCACCCCGGCGACCGAGATTCTTGAGACCGGCATTAAGGTCATAGACCTTCTCGCGCCCTACGCAAAGGGCGGCAAGATCGGTCTGTTCGGCGGCGCAGGCGTCGGCAAGACCGTCCTCATTCAGGAGCTTATCCGCAACGTCGCATACGAGCATGGCGGCTACTCCGTGTTTGCGGGCGTCGGCGAACGCAGCCGTGAGGGCAATGACCTTTGGAACGAAATGACGGAGTCCGGCGTCATAAACAAGACGGCGTTGGTATTCGGTCAGATGAACGAGCCGCCCGGAGCAAGGCTTCGTGTGCCGCTGTCGGGACTGACCATTGCGGAGAACTTCCGTGACCAGTCGGGTCAGGACGTGCTGCTGTTCATCGACAATATATTCAGATTCACGCAGGCAGGCTCCGAGGTCTCGGCACTGCTCGGACGTATGCCCTCCGCCGTCGGCTATCAGCCGACCTTAGCGACCGAGATGGGCGCACTTCAGGAGCGTATCACCTCGACTAAAAACGGCTCCGTTACCTCGGTACAGGCGATCTACGTTCCCGCCGACGACTTAACAGACCCCGCTCCTGCGACCGCCTTTGCGCACCTCGATGCGACGACGGTCCTGAGCCGTGCCATTTCCGAGCTTGGCATATACCCCGCAGTCGATCCCCTCGACTCCACCTCAAGGCTTCTTGACCCGAACGTCCTCGGACGTGAGCATTACGACACCGCCCGTGAGGTGCAGTCCGTGCTTCAGAAGTACAAGGACCTCCAGGACATCATCGCCGTTTTGGGCATGGATGAGCTGAGCGCCGAGGACAAGGCGGTCGTCAACCGTGCAAGAAGGATACAGCGCTTCCTGTCGCAGCCATTCCACGTTGCCGAGGTCTTTACCGGCACTCCGGGCAAATACGTCCGCATGGAGGACACCATCCGCAGCTTCCAGGCGATACTCGGCGGCGACTGCGACAAGATACCCGAACAGGCGTTCCTCATGGCGGGTACCATCGACGACGTGCTGAAAAAGCAAAGAGAGATGTGAGCCATGGCTAAATTGATCCACCTTCAGATCGTCACCGCAGGCGGCACGGTCTGCGACGAGGACGTAAGCTATGTCGGCGTTCCGCTCACCGACGGCGAGGCAGGTCTGCTCCCCGGTCATGCGGCGATGCTCGGCGCACTTAAAGAGGGCGTCGTGAGCTACACCGTGGACGGCGAGAAGCACTATGCCGCAATTTCCGGCGGTGTTCTGAGCGTTGCCGGGAGCGAGCTTATCATACTCGCCCGCAGCGCAGAGCTTGCCGAGAGCATCGACCTTGCCCGTGCGCAGGCGTCGCTTGAGCGTGCAAAGCAGCGCATTGCGGCGAAAAGCGAGAACCTTGACCTTCGGCGTGCGGAGCTTAGTCTGCACCGTGCGCTTGCGAGAATAAAGGCATCCGGCTATGTCCGCAAATGAAAAAAGGCTTTCCGATTTTCGGAAAGCTTTTTTTCATTGCTTGCATTTCGGGAAAGAAGTGTTATAATTGAGCCTGCTTAAATTTTGAGAGATAAGGCGATCTGATGAAGGAAAATTTAAAGCCGGACTTTTACCGCCACCTGTCGCTTGCTGCGGTAGGTGGATTTTTTGGGGCGTATGCCATGCTCTGCCACAGCGATATGCTGGCAAGCGCCCAGACGATGAATCTTTTGGAGCTCTTGATGGCGGCGCTGCGGGGTGAGCCGAGGGCGATACTGCTGCACGTCGGTGCGCTGCTCATATACGTCAGCGGCGTCATGCTGACGGTGCTGCTGCCGCACTGGTTCGGGATAAGCGCAAAGCGGGCGGTCCCCGTTATTGATGCCGTGGCAGCGATAGTCCTCGGACTGCTGCCGGACAGCGTTTTCGGCTTCGTTGCGCTGTACCCCATCTTCTTTGCAATGAGCTTCCAGTGGAGCGCATTTTCGGGCGCAAGGGGCTACAGCAGCTCAAGCATTTTCTCCACGAACAACACAAAGCAGGCGTCGCTTGCCGTTGCGGAGTTTATCAGCGACGGCGACAGAAAGCACCTCGGCAAGGCGTTTTTCTTCGTGATGACGCTGCTTGCCTTCCATGCGGGCGCTGCGGTGAGCTTTTTCTCGGTGCGGGCGTTCGGCATAAAGGGCGCATGGTGCAACCTGCTGCTGATCGGCGCATCCCTTGCGGCGATACTCCATGAGGAGCGAGCCGCCTTAGTACCGGAAATTGAATAGACGCAAAAAACCGCCGACTCCAGTCGGCGGTTTTTCCTATGTATATTAGAACGGATACAGTATCGGGATGAGTATACAGGCGACAATGACCGAGAGCAGATTGAACAGTCCACCCACGATGGTGTAGTCCTTGAAGCGGTAGCCGGCGGTCATCGTCATGGTGATGGGAGGCGTGGAGATCGGCGTAGCAAACGCAAGGTTCGAGCCGATTATGACCGCAATGACGAAGGGGATGGGGTCTACGGAAAGACCCTGTGCGACCGAGATCGCAAGCGGAACGAGCGCCGCCGTGGTTGCGGTGTTGGACATGAAGTTGCTGAGCACCGAGCAAAGCACGAGAATGACGCACAGCAGAATGATGGGGCTTGCGCTGTCGCCGCCGAACGCCTGCGTTATGCCGTTTGCGGCAAAGTGGATAAGACCGCTGTTGTTGAGTCCCGCAGAGATCGCAGTCGCACCCGCAAGCATCATAACGGTGTTCCAGTCCATTGTCTCAAAGGCACGTTCAAAGGAGATGCAGCCCGTTATAATGCATATCGCCGCAGCGATCGCTGCCACGAGACCGAGCGTCAGAATGCCGGTGCTGAAGCCGATGACGCAGGCTATGAGCAGAACGAGCATGATGATCTGCTTGCTCTTGGGCTTGTCGACGTGGTGAAATACCTCCGCTTCGGTGAGCTTGTGACCGTCGTCACGGAAGATGCGGCGTTGGATGGGTTCGCCGATTATCTCGTAGTACAGCACGAGCAGGACGAGCAGGGGAACGCCGATCTTGCCAAGCTCCCAGAAGGTCAGGGTGCGCACACCGTCGCTTGCGGTGAGGATGCCCTGTGCGACCATCTGCGGGGTGGAGCCTGCGAGGGTGCAGACGCCGCCGACGACGGAGGCGATGCCGACCGCCATGTATGTATCCTTCTGCGTGATCGCACCGCCGGACTTTGCGCTGGTCGCCGCAAGCAGGGGGATGAACATGGCGACGACTGCGGTATTGCTCAGAAACGCCGAGAGGATGCCGGAAACGAGGATAAGCACCATTAGGAGCCTGTTCTCGGTTTTCGAGGAGCGGCTTATCAGAAATTCGCCGACGGTGTTTGCAGCGCCGGTCTCAAACATCGCATTGCCGAGAATGATGCACGAGGCGACCATTATAACGGTGTCGGTGCCGAAGCTCGACACGAACTCCGAGGGCGTGATGATGCCCGTTGCGGTCATCACGAGGGCGGCTATGACCGCCGTCAGACCCGACGGGATCTTGTTTATGATGAACGATACGAAAGCGAGAACGAAAATGCTCAGCGCTATGATGATTTCAGGGGTCATGGCGTTCTCCTTTGTTTTACAAATAATATGTTATTATACCACAAGTCCGGTAAAAAAGATATAAAAAAATGCCGCATTGCGGCATTTTTGCGTAAATGTACGGGTGACTTCAATTAACCTCCGTTATCCCTGTGAGCTTTTTGAAGGTCTCAAGCTCGTAGGCGGGGAACAGAAGCTCATAGTCCTCGCCGTCGATGTCGAAAATGAGACGGTAGCCGGGCTTTATGTAGTAAAATCCGTTGTCACGCTGCACCTTGTAGGGGGCGTACTTTTCGGAGTTATACGCCTCGTCCTTGTTCCACTCATTAAAAAGGAAGCGCTTGTTTACACGGCTTATGGAGCGTGCCGCCGACAGGGGCAGGTCAAAGCGGCTCTCGGTGTCCGCAAGGCTCAGTATCCCGTCGTGCGCATAGATGCGCAGGGAGGGGTTCGTGTAATAGACGTTGTTCATCGCCTTGCACTTGGGCATACCGTCCTTCGTCACATAGCGGTAGGCAAAGACGTCGGTCGCAGGCACACCCTCCGGCACGTCGAGGTACGCAAACGCCTGTGCCGCAAGCTCGTCTATACGTTTGTTGCTGCGCAGGAACTCCTCACTCTCGGAGTAAGTGCGGCTGCGTGAGCGCTCAAGCAGGGTGAGGACGACCCAAACGACCGCCGAAGCGCCGCCCGCCCAGTAGATACCGGGTGCGTTTGAGTACATTTCCGCAATGCTGAGATCTAAGATATTCCTGAGCGTTGCGATAATGCAGATCATTGCGGCGAAAGCCGTAATGTATTTCACGACGGTCAGGGCAGAGCCTAAGCCGCCCTTCGTCTTGTTGTTTTTCTCAAAGCGCTCGACCTCGGTCTCAAGCGACGAGACAAGCTCCTTGGGCGTCGCTGCGGCTATGAATCGCTCACCGTCAAAGGTGGTGTTGTGCTTGTCGTTATCGACGTTTATGCCGAATATGGCTTTCATATGCTGCCTCCGATGTTTTTTCTTGATTATACACCGAGGCGGCGGATAAGAAAAGCACTAAATCACATTTTGGTGCTTTCGCTCTCCCTTTGCGAGCGCAGGTATTTTACGAGCCAGAAAACGTTTACCGCAGTCCAGCCAATGCCCGTTGCGAGTGCGACGGCGGAAAGTCCCATGCGAGCGATAAGCAGCCACGACAGCACGATGCGCATGGCGATATGCCCCAGCGAACCGCACATACTGACACGCATTTTGCCGATTCCGTCGAAGTAGCCGGCAAAGGCGTTGCCCGTAAAGCACAGCACATAGAAAAGCGCAACGGTCTTAATATACTCCTGCGCCTGCGTGAAGCTTTCGCCGACGCCCGTTCCGAGCATAAAGCGGCTCAGGGGAGCGGCTAAGAAATACAGCACGAGCGAGGACAAAACGCCGAGCGCCGAGAGCATCGCAAAGCTCACGGCGGCGCTGCGCCTTACACGCTTTTTGTCGTGCGCACCGTAGTTCTGAGCAACAAGAACGGAGGCGGCGGAGGCTCCGCTGTCGCCGAAGGAGTTGGCAAAGCCCTCTATCCTTGTGGTGGCGGTGTAGGCGGATATGTACGGCGTTCCCATGGCGTTTACCGCACCCTGCACGCAGAGCTTGCCGAGGTACAGCCCCGTCTGCTGTAGGGCGGTGACGCCCGCAAAGCTCAGGGTCTTGCGGGCAAGCGCCTTGTCAAAGTGCCTGTCGCCGACCTCAAACATCAGCTCCGGCATACGCTTTTTGAGGTAGAGCCTGCTTGCGACGGCGGCGGCGTACTGAGCGACGAAGGTCGCTCCCGCAGCGCCGAAGATGCCCCAATCGAAAACCGTGATAAACAGCAGCGCAAGCAGAAGATTTGCGGCGACGGAGAGCGCAAGTATCACCAGTGCCGCACAGACCTTGCCCACGGAGCGCAGCAGTGCCGAATAGAAATTGTATGCGTATGAGGCGGGGAGTGCAGCGAGCACCGTAATGAGGTAAATTTTAGTTGCACGCTCAAGCTCTGTCGGGGTTTGCAGCGCCCTTAAAAGCAGCGGCGAGGAAAGGCAGCCGAGTACCGCCGCTGCGGTGAAGATCGCAAGACCGCCGACGAAGGCGGTGTAATGCTCCCGCCGAAAGGCGTCGAGGTCGCCCGCACCGTAGAGTTGGGC
>CAVDMS010000039.1:0-1841 GCA_963610045.1 Bacteroidaceae bacterium | reverse complement strand
CCGACCGCCGCAAACAGGAACAGATTCATTGCCGAGCTTGCGATGCCGACGGCGGCAAACTCGTTTTCGCCGACGAATCTGCCGACCACCAAGGCGTCTACGGTGTTGTAAAATTGCTGAAGAATGTTGCCGACGATGAGCGGTGCGGTGAGGCGCAGAAACGCCCCGCTAACCGAACCCGAAGTGAGACTTGCGGTTTTCATGCCGAGACCTCCGTGTGCTTGTTGACAATTATTAAAGCATCGTGTATGCTTTGCGTAAAGCGAAACATAATCAATATGAATGTGACAAACAGTCAAAGCAAAGGAGGACAAAATGGAGCTTGAACGCTGCAAGACCGTTCTGCGTGTGGCGGAGCTTGGGAACATCTCCGCCGTCGCCGAGGAGCTTAACTACACCGCATCGGGCGTGAGCCGAAGCGTCGCCGCAATGGAAAAGGAGTTGGGCTTTCGGCTCTTTTACAGAAAGCACGACGGCGTTGAGCCGACTCCGGAGTGCGAAAGAATGCTTGGGGCTCTGCGCAGCTTCGTGTTTTCGGGCGAGGTCTGTCTCCAGCTTTCGGGGAGCATACGCAAGCTCGACACCGGCTCCGTGACCGTCGGCTGCGCATACAGCGCATACTACGGCAGCATTTGCGAGCGCATTTCGGAGTTTCGGGCGCTGCATCCGGGGATCAGCCTGCGCCTGCGTCACGGCGGCAGCAGCGAGCTTATGCAGGCGCTGCAAAATCGGGAGCTTGACCTGTGCCTCATAAGCAGGAGGGAGGGCGACTGCGAGTGGTTCCCGCTCTGCCGTGACGAGCTTAAAGCGTGGGTGCCGTCCTCGTCGCCGCTGGCAGGGCTTCCTGCCGTACCGCTTGAGACCTTCGGCAGCGAACCGTATATCGACATTCTTTTCGGACTCGGCTCCGAGAGCGACAACAGCAGGCTGTTTGAAAGCGTCGGGATCAGTCCGAACACTCAATTTTGCGTTTCGGACAGCGCTTCCGGCTATTACATGGTCGAGGCGGGGCTTGGCATTGCGATGAATAACGCCTTGAACAGCGACGATTTTAAGGGGTGTGTGAGTATTCTTCCGCTTTCTCCGCCGCAGCTTGTGGAGGTCGGGATCGCGTCCATGAGCGACCCCGCTCCGGCGGCGGGCGCTTTCCTTGCATACCTGAAAAGTAAGGGCATCGGTCCGAGAAAAAATACCACAGCTTCCTGAGAAGCTGTGGTATTTTTTAATTCTCAAAACAGACCGCTTATGACGCCGTCGTCGGTGACGTCGATACCCTCGGCGGCGGGGACACGGGGAAGTCCCGGCATGGTCAGCACGTCGCCCGTGAGAGCGACGATGAAGCCCGCTCCGGCGGAAAGCTTAACGCCCCGGACCGAGACGGTGAAGTCCTCCGGCGCACCGAGCTTCTTCGGGTCGTCGGAAAAGCTGTACTGCGTTTTTGCGATGCAGACGGGAAGATCGGCAAAGCCCAAAGCCGTGAGCCTGTCTATCTGCTTTTGCGCAGCGGGCGAAATGACAACGCCGCTGCCGCCGTAGACACGCTTGACCACGGCGTCTATCTTCTCGGTAACGGAGAGAGAGTCTTCGTAGCAGAAGCGGAAGTCGGACCTCTCCTCGCAGAGGCGCACGACCTCTTTAGCCAGCGCTTCACCGCCCTTGCCGCCGTCCTCCCAAACGGTGGCGACGACGGCGCTCATAGATTTTTCACGGCAGGCGGAAACAATTGCGCCCACTTCCTCGTCTGTATCCGTGCGGAAGCGGTTTACCGCAACGACGCAGGGCAGCCCGTACACCTCACGGATATTCCGTGCGTGGCGCATGAGGTTCGGAAGCCCCCGCAC
>CAVDMS010000038.1:0-15406 GCA_963610045.1 Bacteroidaceae bacterium | reverse complement strand
TCTCTCCCTCAGTCGGCTTACGCCGACAGCTCCCTCGTCAGAGGGAGCCATGAGATGGTGCAGGTCTCGCTGCGGGGCTTTAGATTCTTGACGATTTGCCGGCAAAGGAATATAATATTTTGTTATGAACATTATAACTCAGTCAATTTTTAAAAACAGGGAAGCCGCCGCCCTCCCCGACCTTGTGGAGAGCGGAGGACTTCCTGCGCTCGTTTCCGGACTTTCCGCCGTTCACCGGGCGCAGCTTGCCTCGGCACTCCGGCAGCGCTTGGGTCTTCCCATGCTCGTTTTGTGTCCCGACGACGCCTCCGCCGAGAGCTTAAAGCGGGACATCGAAAGCATGACCGGGGAGGACGTCATCCTCCTCTGCGCAAGGGATTTCACCTTCTACCAGACCCTCGCCGCCTCACGCCAGTCGGAGCAGCGGCGGCTCTCGGCGCTGCTTGCGCTCTCGGAGGGCAAGGCGGGCATCTGCGTTGCGACGGCGTCGGCGCTCATGCAGCGCTCCGTCCCGAAGGACGTGCTTTCCCGCTCCGTCTGCTCGCTTGAACTGAGCGGCTCCATGCCGCCCGACGAGCTGGAGCGCCGCCTCGTTTCCGGCGGCTACACCCGCAGCGACCAGGTCGAGGGACCCGGACAGTTTGCACGGCGAGGCGGCATCCTCGACTTCTTCTCGCCCGCAGACGATGCGCCCGTGCGCATCGAATTTTGGGGCGACGACGTGGACTCCATGGGCTACTTCGACGTCTCCACACAGCGCCGCACCGAGGTTTTGAAAAGCTGCCGCATACTTCCCGCCGCCGAGACTCTCGTTCCGGCGACGCCCGAAGAGAGGGCGGCGCTGACCGAGAAGCTTCGGGCGATGGCATCCGCCGCCGAGAAGCGCCGCCAAAGCGAGCAAAGCGCAAGGCTTGCGCAGACGCTGCGGCAGGACGCAGAGAAGCTTGCAAGCGGCATCGCCCTGCCGGACGCCGACCGCTATATGCCGCTCATCTACCCGGACGCCTGCGCCGCAGACTATATAAGCCCCGACACCCTCGTGTTCTTCGACCAGCCCTCACGCTGCGCCGAGCGTGCGAGGGGCTACATGAAGGAGCTGTCCGACGACGTTTCGTCCCTCGCCCGACAGGGCATGATCGCACTCGGCGCCGAGCGCTTCCGCATCGGTTGGGACGAGCTGTGCCGCCGCCTTGAGGACTACCCCGTCTACATGGCAGACGCCTTCACGCTCGGACGCTACCCCCTGAATCCCAAGACGCTTTGCTCCGTCCCCGCAAAGCAGCTGCCGTCGTACGGCGGCTCGGTGCGCACCGCCTGCGACGACGTGAGCCTGTACCTGAAGCAGGGCTACGGCGTCGAGGTGCTTGCCGGAGATATGCGCAGAGCGCAGGTGTTGCAGTCGTTTTTCAAGGAAAACGGCGTTCTCGCAAAGCTCTCGGAGACCTGCGAAAGACTGCCGCAGGAGGGCGAGTGTCACATCAGCGTCGGAGCGTTTTCGGCGGGCTTTGAGTACCCCGGCATTAAGCTTGCCGTCGTGAGCGACGCACAGCTTCTGCGTGTGCGGGAGAGACGCAAGACGAAAAGCCGCAACCTCTCCGACAGGCAGCGCATCGGCTCGTACACCGATCTTTCGCCCGGCGACTACGTCGTCCACGACACGCACGGCATCGGGCGCTTTGCGGGCATCGTCAAGATGAAGGTGGACGGCTGCGAAAAGGACTACATTAAAATATGCTACGCCGGCACCGATACGCTTTACGTTCCGGCGACCCAACTCGACACCGTGGCAAAGTACCTCGGTGCGGGCGAGGAAAAGCAGATAAAGCTCAGCAAGATGGGCGGCGCAGAGTGGAGCCGCACCAAGAGCCGCACCAAGGCGGCGGTAAAGAGCCTTGCAAAGGAGCTAATAAAGCTCTACGCCGAGCGCTCCCGCCTGCCGGGTCACGCCTTCGCCGCCGATTCCTCGTGGCAGCGTGAGTTTGAGGACAACTTCGGCTACACCGAGACGGACGATCAGCTCCGCTGCATAGCGGAGATAAAGTCCGACATGGAAGCGCCCACGCCGATGGACCGCCTGCTGTGCGGCGACGTCGGCTACGGCAAGACCGAGGTGGCGCTGCGTGCCGTGATGAAGTGCGTTCTTGACGGGAAGCAGGCGGCGATCCTCGTTCCGACGACGGTGCTTGCGCAGCAGCACTACCAGACTGCGGTGCAGCGCTTCTTCGGCTTCCCGGTGGAGATCGGCGTTCTGAGCCGCTTCCGCACGCCGCAGCAGCAAAGCAGGACCCTTGCCGACATTAAAAGCGGCAAATGCGACATCGTCATCGGCACGCACAGGCTCCTGCAAAAGGACGTGCGCTTTAAAAATCTCGGACTGCTCATCGTTGACGAGGAGCAGCGCTTCGGCGTCGGTCACAAGGAGCATATAAAGGAGCTGAGCCGGGGCGTCGACGTTCTCACGCTCTCGGCGACGCCCATACCCCGAACGCTCAACATGGCGCTGTCCGGCATACGGGATATGTCCTGCATCGACGAGCCGCCGCAGGACAGACTGCCCGTGCAGACCTTCGTCATGGAGCATAACTGGGGCGTTCTGTGCGATGCGATATGGCGTGAGCTGAACCGAGGCGGGCAGGTCTACTACCTGCACAACCGCATCGACAACATCGAGCGCACGGCGCTTAAATTGCAGAAAATGCTTGAGGATATGTACGGCGAGACGGTCGCCGTCGGCGTGGCGCACGGTCAGATGGACCGTGAGTCCCTCGCCTCCGTCATGGAGGACGTCGAGGCGGGGAAGATCTCCGTTTTGGTCTGCACGACGATCATCGAAACGGGCATCGACATCCCGAACGTCAACACCCTCATCATCGAGGACGCCGACAAGATGGGGCTTGCCCAGCTTCATCAGATACGAGGCAGAGTCGGGCGTTCGGCTCGCCGTGCCTCGGCGTACCTGACCTTCAGACCCAACAAGGTGCTGACCGAGATCGCCGAAAAGCGGCTCACCGCCATCCGTGAGTTTGCGGAGTTCGGCTCCGGCTTCAAGATCGCAATGCGTGACCTTGAGATCCGAGGAGCGGGAAATCTCCTCGGCGCAGAGCAGTCGGGGCATCTTATAGACGTCGGCTACGATATGTACCTGCGTCTGCTGGAGGAGGCGGTGCTTGAGGAGAAGGGCGAAAAGCCGGAGCGCCGTGCGGAATGCTCCGCCGACCTTGCGGTCTCGGCGAACATCCCGGAGAGCTACATCCCCTCCGCAGAGCAGCGCATGGACATCTACCGCCGCATCTCGCTCATCCGCACCGAGGAGGAGGCGGACGACCTCACCGACGAGCTTATCGACCGCTTCGGCGACCCGCCGAGGGGCGTGAATTCGCTCATCCACGTTGCGCTTCTGCGAGGCGAGGCGGGCAAGGCGGGCATCAGCGACATAAGTCAGAAGGGCGGCGCTCTGCGCTTTACCGTCGAGGACTTCGACATGGCGAGAGTGTCGTGGCTGTACGCAAAGCCGGAGTACAAGGGCAAGCTCCGTGTGGAGGCGGGGTCGAAGCCCTGCATAAGCCTCCGTCTGCCGCCGAAGGCTCGCAGCATCGAGGAGGCACGCCGCTTTGCAGCCGACTGGCTCAAAAGTGCGGAAGCGCCTTCGGGCTCTTGAATCCTGCAAATTTTTGTGTTATTATTTTATCGGATAAAGCGTCAAAGGAGGCGGAACGTGAAGGAGCTTTGCTACGATACATGGCGTCGGCGTGAGCTGTACGAGTTTTTCTCGCCCATGTCGAACCCGTTTTATTCCGTGACCTTCAATCTCGACGTCACGGAGCTTTACGACTATGTGAAGTCGCAGGGGCTGAGCTTTTACTATGCGCTGACCTACCTTGTGACGAAGGCGGTAAATTCCGTCGAGGCGCTCAGATACGCCATGCACGACGGCGTCCCGGTCCTACACGACGCCCGGCGTCCGAGCTTTACGGACCTAAAGCCCGGTGCGGACAGCTTCCACATCGTGACGATGGCGGCGGACGGCGATATCGCAGACTTCTGCCGTGAGGCAAAGCGCAAAAGCGACGGGCAGACCTGCTTTATCGACATGACGAGCGAGAGCGACGATCTGATATTCATATCCTGCCTGCCGTGGATCGAGCTTACCGCATTCACAAACGAGCGCAACTACGAAAAGGACGATGCGATACCCCGCATCACATGGGGCAAATACCACAACGAAAACGGCAAAAAAATTCTCGGTATGTCCGTGGAGCTGAACCACGCCTTCGCCGACGGAAAGCATGTCGGCGATTTTGCGGTCGAGCTTCGGCGGCTGATCGAATCTTTATAAGGAGATGGGCGCATGAATAAAATCATTACAGTCGGCAGAGAATTCGGTTCGGGAGGCAGAGAGCTTGGTCGCCGCCTCGCCGAGGAGCTTGGCATCGAGTATTACGACAAGGAGATCATCAGCGAGATTGCAAAAAACACCTCGCTGTCGGAAAAGTACATCCGCTCCGTCGTGGAGGGCAAGCCGCACAGCCTCTTCCCCATCACGATAGGCAACAGCTTTGCCTATAACACGGACTATCACGTCCGCCAGATACAGGAGATATTCAAGGCGCAGACCGAGATCATCTCCTCGCTCGCCGATAAGAGCGACTGCGTCATTATCGGCCGCTGCGCAGACTACATTCTGCGTGAGCGCAAGCCCTGCCGTCTGTTCGTTTACGCCGATATCGACAGCCGCATACGCCGCTGCCGCAGCAGGCAGGAGGGTGAGAGTCTCACCGATCAGGAGCTTAGACGGCGCATCCTCGCCATCGACAAGGACAGAGCCCGCTACTACAACGACTTCACGGGTCAGCGTTGGGGCGACAAGTCCTACTACGACTTCTGCATCAACACCACCGACGTGGTGATAAAGGAGATCGTACCCTACATCGCAAAAATGTTTTGAAACGGAGAACCGAAATGCTGGAACTTGATAACGTAAGTAAGTTTTTTGAGACGATAAGTTCCGACGAGGAGCTGAGCCGCCGCATCGAGACGGAGCTTGCAAACTACCCCGGAAGCCTTGAAATGCGTGAGTTTTTGGTGGAGGACATTCTGTTCCCCATCGCCGAGGAGCTGGGGCTTCCCTTCACGCTGACGGAGCTTATGGGCTTTGAGGCAAAGCTCAAGGCGCAGCGTCAGGAGGAGATCGCCTCCCACGACGACGACCCGGACTTTGAGATCCCCGAATATTCCTACTGGCTTTTGGACCGTGGTTGGAGCAGCGAGGAATCCAAATTCTGCGGCGACAAATAATATAATGTATGCAAAAAACCGCCGGACTCAATGCCACGGACTGATAACGAAGTACTAAAACAAACAATTTATCAGGTGTGGCAAAGGCAAATAAAATCACCGAGAAAAGCAAAAAACTTTTCTCGGTGACTTTATTATTATATGGGGCGTTGAAACGGTAACTTTCCAGATCTATCAAATGAAGGATGCCAAAATTCGTTGGCTGGCTTCCTTGAAGAAGTCCTTAAAAGTCTTTGTTTCCCTTATGCAATCCGATTACTATCCGAGAAAATCAAGAATGCCAAGTGATAATAGTTTGGCACTCTTCCCTTATCCGCACATTCGATTATTTTTGTGTTCTCCGATACAATAAGAGCAGAAAATCAAAGGAGGTCTGACTGATGAAGCAAAAGTATTACCTTGCGCTTACAACCGAGAAATGGCGGCTTATGATTGAGTGCTTAAACAAGCTCCGCAATCGTCTTATATCGGAGGAAAGATACACCGATGCCGTAGATGAAGTGCTTATCAAAGCAGCAAACGCTAAAATCAAAAAATTCAAAATTGCAGAACGGAGAGCTTGATTATGAAAAAGTACATTACAGATGAACGCACGGGGCTGAAATATGAGTTGGTCGGTGATTATTACCTCATCACCGGAGATGATGAGCCGGAGAAAGAGCAGAAGCTAATCGGCATATGGGGACAGCGTCACCACGAGTATCTCCGACACAACAAACAAATTACTTTGTCGAGCCTGCAAATCAGCGGTAAATTAAATGATTATCTTGCCGACATTGACCGACAGGCTGAGGGAATGTTTGAACGGCTGGTAAAGCAAATGGCTAAATCAGAGGGTGTTACCGAGCAGTTGAAAGCCGCCGACCAAATGGCGTGGGCCGGCAAAATGAACAACATACGAAATCGGGCAGCCGAAATCGTAAATAGTGAAATTATTTTTAGATAAAACAAAGAGTATGCGGCGTTGAGCAGCATACTCTTTGTTTACTAATAGGTCTATTTTATATGGGACAGCGTATAAATTCTTTGTGTTGCGGCATATAAACGATATCGTCACTTTCCATTGCTTTGCGGATTCTCTGCGGTTGGAATCCGGTGTTTACTTCTTAGCAGTTTCAGCAAGTAATATCCCGCAAACGCAAACAAAAGCATGATCGTGATATAATCCACCATAAAGTAAATGCGTGGCTCATCGAAATTAAAGAACACAAATGGTACTTTCAAAAACATATAGTCCGCAAATTGCCTGCGAATAAATGCGTACACTCCACAGGCAGCTATCATGGCAGCCATCAGAGTTAAAACCGCGTCGGCACACTTTGAAGATTTCGGCAAAAGTGATTTTCTGATTGCTTGCACAACCATTTGCCCATGTAAGCCTGCATGAAACGACATCAGCACAAATCCCCAATAAGAAGTGAGCAAATGCACTGTGCGCGCCGTACCGACCCCACCGGTTATTTGAAGGAATGAAAATGCATAGCGTGACATGATAATTCCGCTGACCGGGAGTGCTATCATGATAATCACCAGCAATAAATCTGTTACCGTCATCACAATGCGGGCGGGTGAGTATTTTCCTTTGAACAGACTACGCCACCATGCTGCATTCATAATATGGTGTATGACAAACAGCAGGAACATTGCAATACCCAGATATTCATGAGCAGCCTCTCCGATCAATGAATAAGCCATCAAAAGCGGTAAGAGGATAACCATTCCGCAGTCAATCATGATATGTATTTTCTTCTTCATAGGCATTCTCCCAAATAATCAATGAATAAATTGCGAAATGGCATACAGAAAAGCGATGTGAAGCGGGTAGTATCCGTAGAAGAACCATTTCATACCGTGCTTTCCTCGCTTTCCGTCGTAAAACGCAAGTATTCCTACTGCCGCAAGCGAAAAGAGCTGTGAGGACATACCGCCTATCGCAATAAGACAAAGCCCGACTGTCAACGCAAGCAGTTTTTCATTTTTGTTCCGACCGTAACGAATCAAAACAGGCGTTAAAACACCGTATAACCCATAGTCTGTTTCAAATCCGGGAATTACTTGCACGCCAAACAAGCAAAAATACAACCCGGTCAACAGTATAGCGAGTAGTCCCCAAATGTGCTTTTCCAAATGCCTGTTGCTGTCGGCAGTTGCTTTGTCTAAAACAAAAGTCAATGCAATCGAACACGAAAATGTAATAAAAATAGATTGATACAAACTTCTTTCCGCTATGTATGATATCACCGAGCAGACGCAACCTACACTAAGTACGGACAGCAAATACTTCGCTTTGTTTCGGGTATAGCGGCAGCCTTCGGCGATCATATAAGCAAATATCGGATATGCGATACGCCCAATCATGCGAAACGCTTCAATCTGCGGAAGCAGAAAATAACCGATATGGTCTATTGTCATGGCGATCATGCCGATTATTTTGAGTGCGGTTGCATTAATACCTAACTTGCTTTTAGCTTTTACTGCGGTGCATTGCAAGCAATCCATACGCCATCCTGCATTTCAAACCAATGCGTTCCGTCGATACGGTAAGTTCCGGTTGCGCCGTAGGCATTGGCATTCAGAACCGATGTGTATTTTACGGAAGCATAGCTCCCGTTAATTTCGATTACGGGATTTTCAATTCCGACAGTGAAATACCGCAAGCTGCCGTCTGCAATATCCGCAAGATATTCTTCCTTGCTTTGCTGTCTGCCGCTCATGTGTGTGAAAATCTTATCCGATGCCACAATTTCCGAAAGCGTATCTGTATCCGCTTCGGTCATTGCCTGACAGTATCTTGCCTGCTGATACAAAACCGCCTGCTCGTCGGCACTCAAAGCGGAGATATCGGTTCCCGTTATTGTAACATTTGTGAAAGCTGAAAAGTCCATGACTGTTTGCTCCGTTTTCGATGTGTTTTCTGTATTACTGACGGTATCGGTTTGCTCGTTTTCCGTAGCAGATGTAATTTTATCCGGCAAATCGGAGTTTATCGGCGTGTCCGATGTGGCTGTCCCGCAGGCTGTGAGGGATGTTGCCATCCCCACAGCGAGCAACGCAGCAAGAAGTTTCCTGCGGCGGTTATTCAACAAAGCCACCTTCTTTCAGCCATTCCGTCACCTTGCTTTTGGCTGTATCACGGTCATTCTGCGCGGTCGTTCCGGCAATGGCAAATCCGTCAGCCATCGTGCCGCCCGTGATATTCTTGATCGTGCGCTCGGTGCCGGACAGTCCGCTGCCGCCGTGCGTACAGAACGGAACGATCGTCTTGCCGGACAGATCGTAGCTTTCAAGGAAATTATAGACGATCATCGGCATATCGCCCCACCAATTCGGATACCCGATGAAAACGGTATCATAATCGTCCATGTTATCGACGGTATCCGCAATCTCCGGTCTGGCTTTATCGGACATCTCCTTACGGGACACATCCAAAAGTTCACTGTGCGATGTCGGATAGGGGTTGACCGCCTTTATTTCAAACAGATCGGCACCGGTCTGCTCTGCGATCGTGTGCGCGATAATACTTGTGTTGCCTTCTTCAATAACGCCAACACCGTATTGCTCTCCGGCGAGAGAAAAATATGCGACAAGCATTTTACTGCCTCCTTCTGTGTTTTCGGTTGAATTGTTTCCGTCTGAATCTGTTGATGCAGAGGTGTTATTGTTAGGTTTCTCCGATGTTTTGCTTTCTTCGGTCAAACCGGATGAAGCGTTTCCGGAATTGCCGCACCCTGCAAAAGTCAGCAATAAAATCCCCGTTAAAATCAATGCTGCAAAGCGTTTCATCGTATCCCTCCTTTACCAATCACCAAGTCGGTCATTTTTATCAAGCGCCGTCATTTGACTCATTTCTTCATCAGTCAACTCGAAATCGAAAATTTCAAAGTTTTCCTGAATGTGTTTTTCGTTATGAGAACCGGGAATTGCAATATTGCCGGCTTGCAAATGCCATCTTAAAATGACCTGCGCGGAGGATTTTCCGTGTGCCGCTGCAATTCCAGCGATTACGGGATCATTGAACAAGGTTTGTGTATTGCCTCGACCGCCAAGCGGGAACCACGATTCCATAACCGTGCCATACTGTGCGATATGCTCCTTCATTTCGGTGCTTTGATGATAAGGGTGCGTTTCATTTTGCAAAAGGGCGGGGACGATCGTCACCGCATCCACAACACGGTCAAAGTCATCGGGATCATAATAGTTTGAAAGTCCTATCGAGCGGAGGCGCCCGTCCCCGACGGCTTTTTCCATCGCCTGATATGCCTTGATATCATTGCTCGGATGAGAATGGTGCAGGATCATAAGGTCGATATAATCCAGCCCCAGCCGTTCAAGAGAGGCGTTGATAGCGGCGTCACCGTTGTCATAGTCGGTTGTCCACATCTTTGTGGTTACGAAAATTTCCTCTCTCGTGACAAAGCCTTCCTCTATCGCACGCTTGATTGCCCGTCCCACTCCGGCTTCGTCGCCGTAGATACGCGCAGTGTCAATCAGACGATAACCGTCATGCAGTGCCCAATAAACGGATTCCTCTGCGTCGGAATCCGACAGTGCAAAGGTTCCGATACCGAGAATCGGCATTTCGATTCCGTTGTTCAGGGTCACAGTCCCTTTCTGAAGGTCGAACATAGGCGCGTCCGTATTTTGGTTCTCGTCGCCGCCGGTGCTTTCCGTTCCGTCTGTACTCGGCTGCGTGCTTGAACTTGTGTCGGGCGGGCTTGTCTGTTCGCCATTATCGCCGGTTTGTGTTCCGCAAGCAACAAGTGTTCCTATCAGCAATACTGCCAATAAAATAAATAATACTCTTTTCATCGCTTATCCTTTCTGTGTGTTGTCAGGCATATCCAACTGCCTCAAAACATGAGCCGGATTTCCCGCTACGACCGTATTAGGTTCAACATCCTTTGTAACAACTGAACCGCCGGCTACAACTGCATTTTCTCCTATTGTTACACCGGGCAAGATCATAGCTTTCGCTCCGATCCACGCATTTTTCTTAATCGTAACTTTGCCGCAAAGCAATACTTGATGATCGTAGAGATCATGGTTTGCGGTCAGCAGGCTCACGCCCGGTCCGATCATCACATCATCTTCAATTTCAATGCTGCCCCTTGCCATAACGGTTAAGCTGTGATTGATGAAAACATGATTCCCGATTTTCACATTCGCCCCCATATCGACTTGCATAGGCGGCATGATATGACTGGTTTCCGGCATACCTGGAATCAGCTCTCGCACAAGGCTTCGGGAGGTTTCTTCCATCGGATCGGTATGATTGATTTTGAAACACAGGCTGCCGGAACGGCTGATTTCAGCCCAAGTGTTCTCATAATCGGGAATACGCATATCTACTCTTTCAAAATTTTCTTTTTCCATATGACACCTCTCAATCTGCCGGAACGAACCGGCTCAGATGCGCTTCCTGTTCGGAAAGCGTCATATTGAAGAAACGCACGCCTTTATCAAGACCGCGAATCATGGCCATTTCTTCGTCGGTCAGCGCAAAATCGAAAATTTCAAGATTTTCTTTCATGTGCTGCGGATTCGTCGTTTTCGGGAAGATAATATTGCCCTCCTGAATGTGCCACCGCAGAATGATCTGTGCGTTGCTCTTTCCGTATTTTTGACCGAGCTGTGTAAACAACGGCTCATTCAGTAGTCCTTCGTCGGCGTGTCCGAGTGGATACCACGATTCAATTTTCGTGCCGTAAGGCGCAATTCGCTCTTTGAGTGCAGTCTGCTGATAGTACGGATGGCATTCCACCTGCAAAGCAGCGGGTTTGATGTTGGCAACACTCAACACTTCTTCTAAGCGTTCCGACTCAAAGTTGGAAAGACCGATAGAGCGCACCTTGCCCTGCGCGACTGCCTTTTCCATGTCGCGCCATGCGCCGAGATAGTCACCGAACTGCTGATGCAGCAGAAGCAGATCAATATAATCTGTGCCAAGACGACCGAGCATTTTATCAATGCCTTCCATCGTCTTGCCCTCGCCGTACTCGCTGGGCCACAGCTTGCTCGTGATCCAAATCTCATTACGGGGAACGCCGCATTCCTTCACGGCTTTGCCGACGCCGCGCTCATTCTGATAAGCGTGCGCCGTATCAATATGGCGATAGCCCATCTTCAGAGCCGCGAGGCAGGCTTCATAGGTCGGTTCATCACCGCGGATCAGATAAACACCGAGACCAAACTGCGGGATTTTGTTTCCGTCATTCAAGGTTACATAAGTCTGTTTCATATCAGTATCCTCCAAGTTTATTTTATAATTTTTTATTCTATGGTCAGTTCTTCTCCGACTGCTAAGATCAGCCGGTTCGGAGCGTCAAACTGTTCCGCCAACTCCATGTCGAACATATCTCCCGTGTTTTTCGTTGTGTTATGATAGGGGATGTTATGCTTTGCACCGACCATAGCCGCACATTCTGCGGCTTCTTTCAGCCCCATGTTGTAAACGCCGTCACAGCAGAAGAACGCATAGTCGATTTCTTTCTCCGCCAAGCGGGGCATTTGCTCTGTTGTGGAAGTATCGCCGGTTACATAAACGGATTTTCCATTGCTGAATGTCAGTATATAGCCCGCACATTCATTTACATCGTGCATACGGTTAAAGCCCGCTTCTACCGCCTCAACCGTTACATAGCCGAGATCAAAGGTCTGATGTACACCTTCGATTACGGCTTCTTTCCATGTTATGACCCGACAATCAGGATTTCTGTTCGTTATCTTATCGGTTGCGTTGTGGTCAAAATGCGCATGAGTCACAAGAATCAGGTCTGCGGCAAGATCGTAATCATCGCCTGCGTAAGGATCAATATAGATCACCTTTCCTTCTGCCGTAACGATACGGATACTTGCCTGTCCTTGATAGATCAGCGTCGGCGCGCCGGTTGTTTTGTTTTCCGTTTCTTCATCCTCCTTTTCCGCCGTGTCGGAATGCTCTGACGAGATACCGCTACTGCTTTCATTTGTTCTTTGGCTTTCGGCTTCCTCGGATGAGCATCCGCTGAATACCAAAAGCAAAGCGAGAAGGAGACAGACTGAACATATTTCTTTCAGATATTTTTGCATACCTCACCTCGCCGGCTTAATATCCGGAAAGACCGCGATGTCCATAGATTCGGCATTTGCCGAGGGCATCTTCCAAACCGACAAACTCATTTTCTGTCAGCTCGACTTCCGAAGCATTCAGATTTTCAATAATACGCTCCTTATTTTTCGACCCCGGAATCGGAACAACATTCGGATATTTGTGCAGCATCCACGCAAGTGAGATCTGAGCGGGGGTAGCATTTTTCTTCTCCGCATATTCTTTCAGAATATCTACGATCGGCTGATTTCCTACGATATTCTGCTTTGAGAGTTGCGGCACCCAATTTCGCACATCATCGTTTTTTTCAAATTTCGTTTCTGCTGTGATTTTTCCCGATAACAACCCGCTGGCAATCGGAGAAAAAGGGACAAAACCGATTCCGTTTTCCATGCAATACGGAATAACGCGCTGTTCTGCATCCCGTTCCACGATCGAGTAAATGTTTTGCACCGCTGTCACCGGTGTGATCCGATGAGCTTTGTCTATGATAGGGACATCAACCTGCGAAAGCCCCCATCCTCGAATCAAGCCATCCTCGATCAACCTTCCCATTGCCCACGCAACGCGCTCCAACGGTGCGCTGCCGGTTCTGTGAAGGTAATAAATATCCACATAGTCGGTCTGAAGGCGTTTCAGCGATGCTTCCAAATGCTTGCGAGCGGCATTGTATGCTGCCTCATCACTTTCGCATTCTTTCCCACCGAGAAACAGCTTTGTTGCGATCACCGCGTTCTTCCGCACCTCCCGCAATGCCTTTCCGACGATATGTTCATTGTGTCCCGTTCCCGACAAATTCGGACTGTATATTTCCGCAGTATCAAAGAAAGTACATCCATGTTGATACGCATTCCGAATTGCCTCTATGCTGTATGCTTCATCCGGAATTTTTCCGTATCCGTGCGAAAAGGCCATGCATCCCATGCCGATTTCCGAGGCCTCAAATTTTCCTAATATGCGTGTTTTCATAACCATACCTAACCCTTTTATTTTGAATATTCCGGTGTCTGTAAAATCCCTGTTGGATTTTTCGGCATCTTCCTATACATGATCAATGCAATCACCGCACCGCAGCATTCCATGATCGGCTGCACCAGCATAAGTCCGTACATCGGCCAAATGAGGTTAAACAAAACCATAAGCGGCAGATCGAGAAGGCCTTTGCGGAAAAGCGACAGGAAAAGTGCTTGCTTTGCGCCGCCGATACCCTGAAATACAGCTATCAGCATAAATTCCACCGTAATAAACGGCAAAGCCAATGTTCTTAACCTGACGAAATCCGCACCGTATGTTACGGAGCTTGCGTCGTCCACGAAAAAACGGACGATGAAAGGGGCAAAGGCTTCCGTCAGTGTAAAGCAAATGACCGCACAGGCAATTCCGCGTGTCAGTGCAAACCGTACCGCTTTGCGCATTCGTTCCCGATTTCCGGAGGCAAAGTTATAGGCAATCAGCGGAAGCACGCCGCTGGATATTCCCATGATCGCCTGAAAAGGAATGCTTTCTACTTTTTGCATAACACCCATGCCGGAGGTTGCAGCCACGGGATAGCCCGCCATCAGTCGCAGCAGCACAGCGTTGGAAACGGCGGCAAGCAATATCTGCAACGCGGCAGGCGTTCCGATAGAATAAATATCCCGCTGTGTTTTCCATGTCACCCGCTTCGGAAGCAGCGGTATTTTCACAAGGCTGTCATTATGATGACGCACTACATGAATCAAAAGAAAGATCATGGACGCTGTGTTCGACAGGCAAGTGGAAAGTGCCGCGCCTGCCACGCCCATTTTCATCGGGAACATGAATATCGGGTCCATTACGATATTCAGCACGCCGCCAAGCGACATTCCGATACCGGAAATGCGCGCATCCCCCTGCGCCCGTACAAAGTTTGCCAAGACCATATTCAGTACGGTCGGCAGTCCGCCGACCACGACCGTCCAAAACAAATAATCCTGTGCATACGGAAGCGTACCCGCATCTACGCCGAGAAATTCAAGGAGTTGTCTGCCGAAAATCAGACAAACGATCGAGTACGCAAGCGTAACGCCCCCGGCTGCCCACAGTGAAAACGCAGCCACCGCACCGGTTTCTTTCCGTTTCCCGCTTCCGAGCATTCGGGAAATCAGGCTGCTTCCGCCAATGCCGAACAGATTTGCAAAAGCGTTCATCAGCATAAAAATGGGATATGTGACCGTAACCGCCGCCACCTGATATGGGTCGCCCGTCTGCCCGATATACCATGTATCCGCCATGTTATAAACCAACATAACAAGCTGACTGATGACGGTGGGGATGATCAATGTCATTGCCGCACGGCGGATCGGCATTGTTTCAAAAAGTTCTGTCTTATCCTCTAATGTTCGCCGCATGATTACCTGTCCTCATGAATTTTTACGCTGTTGATCATTTTTGCATATTCGGGATCATCGTTATTTCCGAAGAGGGTTACGCCTTCATCCAATTTACTGACGGCGCGCATATCCTCATCGGAGAGCGTAAAATCAAAAACAGACAAGTTTTGCTCCATGCGTTCACGGTGAACAGACTTTGCCAGCGACACGATCCCGCGCTGCATATTCCAACGCAGAATTACCTGTGCCGGGCTTTTTCCGTACTGTGCTCCAATCTGCCGCAGTGTTTCATTCTGAAAAATTTGCTTCTTGCCTTCTGCAAAAGAAGCCCATGCCTCCATAACGATGCCCTGTTCCTGCAAGAAGCGGCGCGTATCCTCCTGCTGATAGAACGGATGGCACTCCACCTGATCGACAGCAGGCGTGATGCGGTTATTCAAAGCCAAGTCCACGACTCGTGCCGGATCAAAGTTGGAAAGACCGATTGCTCGGATTTTTCCTGCGTCATAGGCTTCTTCCATTGCCCGCCATGCGCCGTAATAATCTCCGAACGGACGATGAATCAGATACAGGTCGAGATAGTCTGTTTGCAGGTTTTGTAAGGAATTGTCGATCGCCTTCTTTGCCGCTTCATATCCGGCATCCTGTACCCACAGCTTGCTTGTGATAAAAA
>CAVDMS010000037.1:10491-15684 GCA_963610045.1 Bacteroidaceae bacterium | reverse complement strand
GTTTAGCGTTTTCGGGCGCAGACTGCCTTCGCCGGAATCCTCCGGTTGGACTGCCGAGCTTGTAATGGCAGCGGCGTCGTTAAGTCCTTCGGAAAAATTTATACTCATATGCCGCCTCCTACTTCATCAGATTCTTCAGTGCGAGCTTCACTATCTGCTCGGTCGTCATGCCCGACGGGTCAAAAGCACCGAGCGCAGCATTGATCTCGGAAGTCGAATAGCCAAGCACCATGAGTGCGGTCACGGCTTCGTTTTTTGCACCGCTTTGCGCCTGAGCCGCAAAGTGCGGAAGTTCGGTCGCAGCGACACCTGCCTGCTTGCTCATCTTGTCCTTAAGCTCAAGGATCAGTCTCTGTGCGATCTTTTTGCCGACTCCGGGTGCGGCGGTTATGGGTTTTTCGTCCCCGTTCATCACCGCCATGGCGAGCGCCTCCGGCGTGTTGAGCGACAAGATAGACTGAGCCGCCTTCGGACCGATGCCCGAAACCGTGAGCATCATTTCAAAGCAGCGCTTCTCGCTGAGTGTATAAAAGCCGTAGAGATCAAACGCATCCTCTTTGATGCACTCCGATATATACAGCTTTGCGCCTTCGTTTATTTTTAAGTGCGACAGCGTATTTGCGGTCGTGTTGACTCCGTAGCCTACTCCGCCGCAGTCGATGACCGCAAAATTGATGTCTATGTCGGTGACAACACCCTCTAAATGGTAGAACATACGTCATTTCCTTCCTTTCCGGCAAGCAGTGAGGTCGAGCATCTTGCGTGACAGACCGCCAGTGCAACGGCGTCGGCGGCATCGTCCGGCTTCGGTGCTGCCGGCAGCCGGAGCAAGCGCTTTACCATGTCGATGACCTGCCGCTTTTCCGCTCTTCCGTAACCCGCCACCGCCTGCTTCACCTGAAGCGGCGTGTACTCGTAAACAGGCACTCCGCTTCTGTATGCCGACAGGAGTATCACTCCCCTTGCGTGTGAAACCGCAATGCCCGTCGTGATGTTTGTGTTGAAAAACAGCTCCTCGACCGATATCACATCGGGGTTAAAGGTCTGAATAAGCTCATTCATATCGGAAAAAATGCGGTCAAGTCTGCTTGAAAGCGAGGTGTGCGCCGGGGTACTTATAACGCCGCAGCTCACAAGCTTCATAGCGTTCTTAGCCGTGTCCACGACTCCGAAGCCCACGGTAGCCAATCCAGGGTCAATGCCCAATATTCGCAAAGCCATCACTCCAATCACTATATTTTATCACGTTAAAATATAGTTGGCAAGCAAAAAGACCGCATCTGCATACGGATGCGGTCTTAAAGTTCGGTTCACGCTCTCGGATGAGCTTTGTTGTAAACATCCTTGAGCTGCTTTTTTACAAGCTGAGAGTAGATCTGCGTCGAAGATATGTCCGCATGCCCCAGCATTTCCTGAATGGAGTGTATATCTGCACCGTTTTCAAGAAGATGAGCAGCAAACGAGTGTCTGAGCGTGTGCGGCGTAATGGTTTTGTCGATGTGTGCCTTCTGCTGGTAGGACTTGATGATCTTCCAAAAGCCCTGCCTTGACATTCGCTCTCCGCTGACATTCACAAACAGCGCCTGCTCGTTGGGAAGTGCGATCATCTGAGGACGAATAAATTCGATGTACTCCGACAGCGCCTTGACTGCGGTGGGATAGAGCGGGATAAAACGCTCCTTATCCTTACCCTTGCAGCGGATAACGCCCGCCGAGGTGTTAACATCGCTCATGTCGAGTGAGATAAGCTCGCTGACCCTTATGCCGGTTGCGTACAGCAGCTCAAGCATCGCTCTGTCTCGGTAACCCTTGGCGTCGGTACAGGAGGGCTGCTCAAGGAGAAGCTCGACCTCCTTGCTCGTAAGTATCTGCGGAAGCTTCGGGGTGGTCTTGTCCGGTGTAAGCTTGCTCGCCGGGTTTTCGGTTATGCTTCCCTCATTCAGAAGCCAACCGTAGAAGCATTTGAGAGACGCAATTGCTCTCGAAACCGTTGCGACCGACTTTCCGTTTCCTCTGAGCCACGAAATGTATGTAGACAGATCGTCGTCCGTAGCGTGGTCGAGCGAGTCGCCGGTGTGGGTATCAAGATAATCCGCAAGCTGCCTGATGTCACGAAGATAAGAGCTGAGGGTGTTCTGAGACGCTTTCTTAACTTCCGTAAGGTATCTGTTAAAGTTTTCTATGCAGATGGAATTAAGCATTCAGCTACCCCCTTTCTATAGTCTATAAAGCAATCGGAAACAGCTTGGCAAAAAGTCTGCACACCGACAGCAAAATCAAAATTGCAGCCAGCGCCGAAAGAAGCACTCGACGCAGGCGAGAGACTAAGCTCTTATTTCTGAAGAAAACGACCGCCGCATTTGAATAGAACCGAAGCTCGATTTGTGCAGAAACGATAAACGCAGCCGTAAAGAGCAAAATGAGCAAAAACCTCGTAATAACACATCCGACACTTATGTCATCGGATAAGCGAGATATTATGAAACTCCATGAAGCGGTCGAAAAATAACCGTATGCAAAGCAGCTAAGCGCAATAAGCAGCGGAGCCGCTATGAACATTGCGGCTAATACAAGCGACGCAAAAATAAAAACGCAACCTAAATCGGCGCCGAAGAATATGTCGATTTCGGACTTTAAGACAGCTTTCAGTATCCCATCCGCCATGTCTCCGCCCTCAAAAAACGCAAGGGCAAAGCCGAGCAAAATCATTGAAACAGGGAGCAAAAAGCCACCTATCGGCGCCGTTGATGTAAATTTCCCTATCCTTCCGTTTAAAACTTTCATTAAAATCTCCCGAACAATTTCAAACAGAAAGAATAATGGTCGAATTTACATAACTACCAGTAGGGACAATATAATACAAATTCTTTCTGTAATCAAGTGTTTTTCTGAAATTTGATCAATTTTGTTAATTATGACGGCATATTATGTTAACAATATTATGTTAACCGTGTATACCTATACCGCGAACCCATTGAGTTTACTGCGTTTATAACGCTACATTTTGTTATATTTCCGCAAAATCGCACTACATATAGGTAATCATTAAAATTATGTAAACCATTTTTGCGTATTACGATTTGTTATATCTCTTTTTGTTCTTGCTTCTATTTTGCAACTTTTTGTTACTTTTGCCGAAACGCACTATCAGGCCGCACAGCGCACCGCCGCATCCGCAAAGGATCATTCTCAGTATTCTGTCCATTTCAACGCCCCCCTCGTTCGATGCCAAAGCAAAAACGACGAGCGCAGCGGTGAAGATACCGCACGAGGCTGCCAATCTCACAAGCCTCCCCTCCCCTGCCGCCGAGCCGGCAACGATGCCGCACACGGCAGCGGCAATGAAGTTTATCCCTATCACCGCATAGCCGACGTATTTTATCGAGGCGACGCCCTTGTCTATCATCAGCGAATACGTAAGCAGTAGTATAACTGCGGCGACGATGCCCGCAACCACGGCTTTGATTATCACATCGCCGTTCTTGTCCTTTTTCTTCGTTTTTTGATGCATAAAAAAACCTCCGACGAAAGATGCTTTGTACATCTTATTTCGTCGGAGGAATTATATGCTGCCGATTTTTATTTCTTCTGGGGTTCAGGCTTGGCGCTTTCGTTGACACTGATGGCAGTTTTCTTAAACTGAACACGCACTCTGTCTTCGCCGGACTCGATGGTAACGTTGTCGTCGGTAACGTGAACGACCTTGCCCATTATGCCGCCGATGGTAACGATGTTGTCACCAACGCTGACGTTGTTGCGCATTTCTTCCATCTTCTTCTGTCTCTTCTTTTCGGGTCTGATCATGAGAAGCCACATGATGAGGAAAAATCCGACCAGAAGAAGTATCATTGTGAGACCGCCGCCCTGATTGCTTTTGGCCATAAGAGAAAAATCAAACATTTAATCCGAACTCCTTTTCTGAATTATAATAATTATACATAATATATCGCTGTTTTGCAATAGTTTATATTCTTGTGTCGAGAATTTTTGAATATCTTCCTCTAAACTCCGCAAAGCTGCCCTCTTCAAGGCTCTTTCTGATCTCTGCCGTGAGCTTATTGTAGAAATACAGATTGTGCATAACCGCAAAGCGCATGGCGAGCATCTCCTCGGCTTTGAACAGGTGCCTTACATACGCCCGTGAAAATCTCCGGCAAACGGGACAGTCGCACATCGGATCAATGGGAGCTTCGTCTCTTGCGTACTTTTCGTTTTTAATGTTGATAATTCCGCTCCAAGTAAAGAGATGTCCGTGACGTCCGTTTCTTGCAGGCATGACGCAGTCGAAGAAATCGACCCCACGGTAGACCGACTCGATAATGTTCCCCGGAGTGCCGACACCCATCAGGTATCTCGGCTTGTCCTGCGGCATATACTCCTCGACCGCCTCAATGGTATCGTACATCTCCTCGTGGCTCTCCCCTACCGCAAGTCCGCCGATGGCATAGCCCGGAAGGTCAAGCTCCGCTATTTTTTTCATGTGGGAAATTCTGATGTCCTTAAACGTTGCACCTTGATTTATTCCGAACAGCATCTGACCGGGATTGACTGCATCGTCCCGTGAGTTGTATTCATCAAGCGCCGCTTTGCAGCGCACGAGCCAACGATACGTCCTGTCGCAGGATTTTTCAACATACTCCTTCGGAGAGGGAATTTTAATGCACTCGTCAAACGCCATCGCGATATCCGAGCCGAGATTTGACTGTATTCTCATGCTTTCTTCGGGACCCATGAAAATCTTGCGACCGTCGATGTGCGAGTTGAAGGAAACGCCCTCCTCCTTTATCTTGCGCAGCGTTGCAAGCGAGAAGACCTGAAACCCGCCGCTGTCTGTAAGAATGGGACCGTCCCAAGTCATAAACTTATGCAGTCCGCCCATGTCCCTGACAAGCTCGTCGCCGGGACGAAGATGCAGATGGTATGTGTTCGACAGCTCGACCTGGCAGCCGATGTTTTTGAGATCCTCGGCACTCAGAGCGCCCTTTATAGCCCCCTGCGTTCCGACGTTCATAAAAACGGGAGTCTGCACTGTCCCGTGCGGAGTTTGGAACTCTCCACGTCTTGCCCTGCCTTCTTTTTTCAAAAGTTTATACATAGCGTCAAATCCTCATTCGATCATCATAGCGTCGCCAAAAGAGAAAAATCTGTACATTTCTCTCACGGCTTCGTCATAGGCTCTGAGAACATTCTCCC
>CAVDMS010000037.1:0-10481 GCA_963610045.1 Bacteroidaceae bacterium | reverse complement strand
ACAAGCATTATAAGCGTGCTTTCCGGCAGATGGAAATTTGTTATCAGGGCATCTATGCACTTAAATTTGTATCCGGGATAGATGAAAATATTTGTCCAACCGGAGCTTTCCTTAATGACACCGTCGTCGCCCGTAAAGCTTTCAAGTGTCCTGCACGAAGTGGTCCCGACCGCAACTATCCGTCCCCCGGAGCGCTTCGTCTCCATTATGGTCTCGGCGGTTTCCTTCGGCACCATGCAGAACTCCGAGTGCATTTCATGCTCCTCGATGTTCTCCGCCTTGACGGGCCTGAAGGTTCCGAGTCCGACGTGAAGCGTCACATATCTGATCTTAACGCCCATCGCCTCGATCTCATCGAGAAGCTCCTTGGTAAAATGCAGCCCTGCGGTAGGCGCCGCTGCGCTGCCAAGCTCCTTAGAGTACACTGTCTGATAGCGTTCGGAGTCGCTCAGCTCCTCCTTGATGTACGGCGGCAGCGGCATTTTTCCGAGGCGCTCCAGTATCTCGAGAAACACCCCGTCATAGTGGAACTTGACGATCCTGTTACCGCCCTCGGTCACGCTCTGCACCGTTGCGGTCAATTCTCCGTTACCGAAGATGATCTCCTGCCCGGGGCGGGTCTTTCTGCCGGGGCGGCTCAGGCATTCCCAACAGCCGTCGCCAAGGTCACGAAGCAGCACGAGCTCGATCCCGCCGCCGCTTGGTCTTGAACCGAGCAGTCTCGCCGGAAGGACTCGTGAGTCGTTCAAAACGAGGCAGTCTCCGGGACGCAGATAGTTTTTTATGTCGGTAAAATGACCGTGCTTTATCTCGCCCGTTTTCTTATCAAGATGCAGGAGCCTTGAAGTGTCACGCTTTTCAAGCGGCGTCTGTGCTATAAGCTCCGGCGGCAGGTCAAAGTAAAAGTCAGTTTTATTCATCCGATATACGCTCCGCTAAAATAAAAATCAATGATCGCATTGCAGTCAAAGCCGAAGTTTGCAGCCATAGAATGCGCTCCCCACTGGCTCATTCCGCAGTTGTGTCCCCATCCGCTGCCGGAAAACTTAAATGCAGCATCAAGCTTTTCAACATCATATCTAATGCTGTTCAGCCCCGGAACCATGTAGCAGTCCGTTTTGTCAACCGTCACGGTTTCTCCGTCGCTCGATGCAAATTCGAGGGCGATCACATTGCCGCTTTCCGACAGCACAGGGGTTATGCTCTCAATGTCACTAATCTCATAGCCGAACCTATTGAGCCTTGACAGGAGTGCAGCTTCGCTTTTGGTCTCGGACCAGCTCTTGTTGTAGTAGTCCTCGGCAAGCTCATAGCTGTCCGCAACGCCCGTGAGGTATTCCCGTCGTTCACCGAACACGTTTGCCCCGCTTTCGGTAGCACCTCCGTCCGATGACATATAATACACTCTGCAAATAACGCCTTCGTAGCGCACGAACTTTCCGGCGGTCTCGTCCGCTGCAACGTTCGTGCTTTCGGTCGTACCGCTCACACCGTGGTACACCTGACTGTATGTGTCGGCTCTGACGTCAAAGCCGTCGGTGATATAGGCGTTTACGTTGTTGATGGCGTAGGTCCTTGCACAGGCAGCCTGCGCTTTCAGCGAGTCAAGGGGCCAGTTTCCCCCGACCTCATACGGCAAAACGCCCTTCACATAGTCCTCGATTCCGACGTAGTTTATGACCGTAAAAGCACCGCTTGAGGCGCGCAGCAGCTCAATACCGCCACGGTAAACGTCGTCTCCGAGCCTTACCTCGCCTTCGCCGTTTACGCCCAGCGGCTTGAGTGCAAGGCTGATGTTTTCGCTGTCAAACAGGAATATCGCTTTGTCGCCGCTTGTGATGAGCGAGGTATTGTCTCCCGCCTTTAACAGCTCTGTGCCGCTCACGAGCGCAGCCTTCGCTTCGGCTTCGCTCTCATATGCGGCGGTTGCGACCTTGAAGCGCCTGTTGCTGTACACCGGCAAGCCGCCAATATCCGAGGCGGCAGCGGCTGCTGCGGCATAGGACTCATAGTTTTTGTCGAGCAGAACATAGCAGCGCTCGGCCGCCACGGGTTCAACGCTCACAGCGCTGTGATCGGTCGCAGCTATCTTGCGGAACTGCCTCGAAAAATCGTAATACCCTATGTCATAGCCTTCACCGTTCGGATTCTCTAGCTCGACGCCGTACAGCGCAGCAGAACCGGAATACAGTCCGACCTTGATCGCAGTTATCGTACACGGAAGATCAAAATACGGTATCTCAGGCTCCGCCTGCGTATCGGCATTTGCCGCAGTCGGAAGCAATGCGGCAAGAAGCACAAACACAAGCAGTAACGACAGCTTTTTCTTTATCTCTGAAATCATCAAATCTGCCTTTCGACGTAAATTGCTACATTATTATAATATAAGCCCCTCTCAAATTCAAGTTTTATGTACAGGCATAAGGCACCGCCTTGCCGAATATCTTCTAAACAGGCTGTTATTATGGAGGTAGCATATGACTAAAACACCTATTTTCAAGGGTTCATGCACCGCCATCGTCACACCGTTTTGCAAGAGCGGTATCGACTTTGAGCGTTTCGGCGAACTGATGGACTTTCAGTACGATAACGGAACGAGTGCGCTCGTAGTGTGCGGCACCACGGGAGAAAACGCAACAATGAGCGCTTACGAACACGAGGAGCTTGTCGACTTTGCCTGCAAGCACAACAACGGACGCATGAAGATCATTGCCGGAGTCGGCAGCAACAATACGGAGACGGCTTTGAAAAAAGCAAAGAGCGCCAAGCATTTCGGTGCCGACGGTATACTCATGGTCACTCCGTATTACAACAAGACATCGCAAAGCGGTCTGTATGAGCATTTTACATACGTTGCGGACCGGGTCGATATTCCTATGATCCTGTATAACGTTCCCAGTCGCACCGGGATAGGTATCTCCGCCGACACCTACGAACGGCTCTCCAAGCACCCCAACATAAACGGCGTCAAGGAAGCCTCCGGCGACATTACCCTGTTTACGAATACGAGGGCAAGATGCGGCGATGCGCTGAATATATGGAGCGGTAACGACGACAACACGGTACCAATGATGGCAATGGGCGCTTTGGGCGTAATTTCGGTCGCATCAAACCTACTGCCCGGCGTGCTTGCAAAGGTATGTTCCCTCTGCCTTGAGGGTGATTTCACGAACGCCTCGGAGCTGTACCTAAGATATGCAGGTCTGTTCCATGCGTTTTTCATCGAAACAAACCCGATGCCGATAAAAACCGCAATGAATCTGTGTGGCAAGGACGTCGGCGAGCTGAGGCTGCCGCTGACCTCAATGTCGGAAGGCAATCTGATAAAGCTCAAAGAGGAGCTTCATAGGTGTGATCTCTTATAAATCGTTGACGGCAGCTCACATGAGCTGCCGTCAATACATTTTTATTACTTTTCGGGATAGTGCGCTCTTTCGCCGCCTATCAGCTTCGGTCTCGTGTACGCCGCATTGAGGTGCGCCTGACCGATTTTCTTGACACTCAGTCTCAGCGGCACCGCAACGTCACGCAGGTGCATACCGATAAGCGTATTGCCGATGTCAAGTCCCGCCTTTGCCTTGACGTGTTCCACGACTACCGGATCCGTCATTGCGTCATAAACCGCAGTAGCAAAGGACCCGCCTGCTTTCGGCATCGGGCGGACGCATACCTCGTCGTACATAAACTTTTCAGCGGCAGCTCGTTCGATAACAAGCGCTCTATTCAGGTGCTCACAGCACTGAGCAGCAAGGAACACCCCATTTTCCGACAGCACGTTTAATATCGTTTCGGCGATCACCTTCCCCGTTTCCGGCGAAGAGCCTTTTCCGATATGCTCGCCCAGAACCTCACTCGACGAACAACCAACAACTACGAGGTCTCCTTTTTTCACTCCGGATCTTTGCAGCAGCTCTCGAACTGCATTTTCTGTTTCAAGCCTGTATTCATCATACATTGTGATCATCTCCAACGGTCAATTGAAATTAAATATATAGTAGCACAATCTTTATAATTTGACAATATGCGCTAATAGTAGTATTATGTAAATGTAATTCTAAATCCGAGGTGATTTAATATGAAAAGATTTATTTCAATCTTCCTTGCCGTTCTGTTTGTTTGCGCAATATTCACGTCATGTGCAAAAGACGAGCCAAACAACGGCGGCACAACTGAACCCAAGACCACTCCCGCAGGCGAAGATGTAAAGGTTGACAACATAGTGACCGGACCGATAAACCCCCTGACCGGCGAAGCTCTTGACAGCTACGACACAACTCTGCGCCCCTACTGCGTTATGATAAACAATCTCCCGGCTGCACGTTATGCGAAGAACCTTTCCGAGGCTTCCATCGTTTACGAGGTTTCGGTTGAAGGTGCAACGAGGCTCATGGCGATATACGATGACATCAGCGGTCTCGATATCGGCTATGTCAGAAGCGCAAGAACCTATTTTGCAAGCCTCTGCAAGTCCTACGACGCTATCTATGTCCACTGGGGACGCAGCCAGGACACCGGAGAGAACACTGTTACATACACCCGTGAGCACAACATCCCCGATATGGATGCACTTGACGGCGATTACACCGGACACAGGAGCCAGGAAAGGATCAATGCCGGTAAGAATATCGAACACACCGCGTACATTGAAGGCTCCAATGTTGTCTCCAATGCCGAACGTCTGGGCTACACCAAACACGCTTCCGGCTATGACACCACCTACGGTCTCATCTTCAGCCCCGAGGCCGCAGGTCAGTGCACCACTCCCGCCACCAACTTCACCGTTAAGTACGGCACCGGTTCTTTTGCTTCCAACTTCAAGTACGACGCCACCACCAAGCTTTATGCCCTCAGCATGAACGAGAGTGGTAACACCCAACACCCCTATGTTGATGAAAATGGAACCGCACTTACCTTTACAAACGTTATTGTGCTCAATGTTCCGCTTTCTCAGACCGGCGACTACAAGGGTCACGTTGCTATGGAATTTGTCGGCAGCGGCACTGGTTACTTCTGCTGCGGCGGCAACTACGTTCCCATCAAGTGGACTCGCAGCTCCATTGACGATTCCTTCCACTACACGCTTGACGACGGCTCCAAGCTCGCTCTCGGCATAGGCAAAACCTTTGTCTGTGTCAGCGATCTCGACGGTATCGGCAGCGTTAACTGGAATGCATAATTTGATTTAAACTAAATTCTCCGCAGCAGTTGCTGCGGAGAATTTAGTTTACAAAAAAAATCGGGCATCCGTTTTAGGATGCCCGATACGGTTTTATTACTCTTCCCAGTTATGCCAGACGTTCTGAACGTCGTCATTATCCTCGAACATATCGAGCATTTTCTGAAGGTTTTTAATGTCGTCCTCGTTGGTGAGTTTTATGTAGCCGTTCTGCGGAAGCATCTCGACCTGTGCGGAGAGAAGCTTATATCCGGCAGCGGAAAGTGCTTCTGCAACGGGAGAAACATCGTCGGGCTTGGTATAAACCACAAAGCTTTCGCCGTCCGGCTCAAAGTCGTCGGCGCCCGCTTCAAGAGCCTCCATCATAACGGTGTCCTCGTCAAGCTCCTCATCCTCGTTGTCAATAACGATGACGCCCTTCTTGTCGAACGACCATGAAACGCAGTTAGCGGCGCCCATGTTTCCGCCGTACTTATCGAAGTAGTGACGAATCTCGCCCGCAGTACGGTTGCGGTTGTCGGTCATCGTCTCGACGATGATCGCAACGCCCTGAGGTCCGTAGCCTTCATAAACGATTTTTTCATAGTTGTCGGTATTGCCTGCGCCCAGTGCCTTGTCAATAGTGCGCTTGATGTTATCGTTCGGCATATTTGCGGCCTTTGCCTTGGTGATGACGGCGGCAAGGCGTGAATTGTTATTGGGGTCTCCGCTTCCGCCCTCTTTAACGGCAACTATCATTTCTCTGGCAATCTTGGTAAACGCCTGCGCACGCTTTGCGTCCGCTGCGCCCTTAGTTTTCTGTATGTTATGCCATTTGGAATGTCCCGACATATTTAACAGCTCCTTAAAGTAAAATACAAATTTAACGGCAATTATTTTATCACAGAACAATTACCATTACAAGATAATTATTTGATTCTTCTGCATTCGAGGTAATATCTTTTGTCCTCGGCGTTGCCGATTGAAAAGCTTTTCCTCGGAAATGCACCGCTTTTTACGACCGTCTCAAAAAGTCCCTCTTTCGGTATCTGCGGCATAAGCAAACAGCAGCAGCCGTCCTTTTGCGACATTTTTATGCACTCGTCATCCCCGTGGATGTAGTCGAGATGACCGCCGTGCTTTGCGGCATACTCTTTGCAGAACGCCTCACAAGCGGCGATTATCTCGCCGTAGGTCATTTTGTCAAAGCCTATCTCAATAGATTTGTCGCCGGAAAAGCACTTTACGACAGTTTTTGAATCGTCCGCTGCGGCGAAGCGTGTTTTAAGCTCGTCAAAAAACGCTTTGCTGTCCGTTCCGTAGATGAGCCTGTGTATCGGCTTAAAGTCGATCGCCGGATCGTGAATGTTCACAAGCCCCGCTAAAGCATACCTCGCCGGGTGAGTCGCTCTCTCCTCCGGGCTGAGAGCTTCCTTTATCTCGTCCCAGTACTTTTTTGCCGCCGCAACGCTGTGATTTCCGTCGCCGATAGCCATAAACAGCGGGTCGTCTCCCTTCGCCATGGCGCTCTCGAACAAACTCTCAAGAGCGGCATCAACGGCACAATTGTCCGCCGCCTGCCAACCGGAGACTCTGCCGCCGTTTTGCATAAGCTCAAAGTCGTAAAGCACTTTACCTTTTTTCACAGACGATATCACGCTGTTTTCGGGGTCGTTGACGAATATCAGAATGTGCGGCATTTCGAGAAGCGCTTTTCTACGGATCTTGATCCTCGGCGGGAGGCGATCTTCAACGGTGTCCTCCGTCGCTCTCACGGGGAGCTTGGACCCCGGCGCCCAGTCGTAGGCTTCAAGGTCCAAAGCGCCGACTATTCCCTTGCGCACCGCACCCGATCTCAGAGTGCGTTCGACGTAAACATAGCTGTTTTCGAGCTTTTCAAAAACGTCCTCATCAAGATATGTTCGCATAGTGTCATATATTTTGCCGCGTTCGGAATCTGTATCCTTCTGCGAAAGCAGCGCTTCCGGCAGTATAAGCCTGAGACTTGAGGGCTTATCGCCCACTCTTTTGTAGACCTCGGTCCAATACTCAGGCTCGGAGGTGAACTGGTCGCAGGCAATGACGCTCCACGCCTGCATATCCGAAACCTTGGGTATGAGAATATCCGCAGCGGTAAAGCAGGCTTTTGTCAGTCTTCCCACTTTGCTGCCCTCTCGACCGCCTTGAGCCACTTTGCGTAGAGCCGCTGAGCCTCGTCGCTGTCCATTTCGGGTATAAACACTCTGTCGGACCTACGAAGCGAAGAGATTTCGGATATATCCGACCACACGCCGGCGGCAAGACCTGCAAGGAAGGCAGCGCCGAAAGCGGTCGTTTCGACCATTTTCGGTCTGTCTATGGGCTTTCCGAGAATATCCGACTGGAATTGCAGTAGGAAGTTGTTCACCGAAGCGCCGCCGTCCACACGAAGTGCGGAAAGCTCTTCGCCGCAGTCCTTTTCCATTGCGTTGAGCAGGTCCTTGACCTGATAGCTTATGCCTTCAAGCGCAGCTCTTGCGATATGCGCCTTTGTGGAACCTCTCGTAAGTCCCACGATCGCACCTCTTGCGTACATATCCCATCTGGGTGCGCCAAGACCCGTGAAAGCAGAGACGAGGTAAACGCCGCCGTTGTCGGGTACGCTCGTTGCAAGTCCCTCGCATTCCGAGGAGGTGCCGATGAGTCCAAGCTCGTCACGCAGCCACTGGATGGAGCTTCCCGCATTGAAAACGCTGCCTTCGAGGGCATATGTAGTCTTGCCGCCGACGGACCATGCGACGCTCGTGACAAGTCCACACTGGCTTCTGACCGACTGAGAGCCGGTGTTCATAAGCGTAAAGCAGCCGGTGCCGTAGGTGTTCTTCGCCTGTCCGGGGATTATGCAGCCCTGTCCGAGAAGCGCCGCAGCCTGATCTCCTGCGCTGCCGCAGACAGGCACGCCCGCAAGCATTTCAAGTCCCGATATACCTGCTGCCACCTTGCCGTAAGTCATTGCGGAAGGCACAGGCTCCGGCAGCATGCACATGGGAATGCCGAGTTCCCTGCAAAGCGTTTCGTCCCACTGAAGCTTATCAATGTCGAATATCATGGTGCGGGAGCAGTTGGAGTAATCGGAGACGTGCGCTTTGCCGCCCGTCAGATTCCAAATGAGCCACGAGTCGATATTTCCGAACAGAAGCTCTCCTCTTTCGGCTCTTTCCCTTGCTCCTTCAACGTTGTCAAGTATCCACTTTATCTTGGTGCCGGAAAAATATGCGTCGATAAGAAGTCCGGTTTTATCCTTAATGTAAGAGCCGAGTCCTTTTTTGGTCAGCTCATCGCATATGGGTGCCGTGCGTCTGCACTGCCACACAATGGCATTATATATCGGTTTGCCGGTATTTTTGTCCCAAACGACCGTCGTTTCCCTCTGATTTGTTATGCCGATACCGGCAATATCCGTAGGAGACAGTTCGCTTTTTTCAAAGGCTTCCGCTAGCGCTCGAAGCTGAGTTTCGAGAATAAGCATGGGGTCATGCTCGACCCAACCCGGTTTGGGGTAGATCTGCGCAAAGGGGTACTGCGCTATCGTGACAGGCGTACCAACGCTGTCAAACACTATGGCTCTGGAGCTTGTAGTTCCCTGGTCAAGTGCGATTACATAGCCGTTCATATCTGATCCTCCAGTTTTTTGTTGACTAATGGATGGTAAGGCGCTAAAATCCAGATAGAGATTACATACATTTTAACACATACGGAGGATAATTTCCATGCCAAGTTTCAGAGATTTTTATTTTGATTCAAGCACAGGTCATAATAAGCTCAGAGCCCATATGTGTACTCCCGACACGCAGCCGAAGGCCGTCGTCCAAATCGTCCACGGCATTGCCGAGCACATGGACCGCTACGACGATTTTATGCTTTTCCTTGCATCCAACGGCTTTGTTGTTGTCGGCGACGATCACCTCGGTCACGGAAAGAGCATCGACAAGCCCGAAGACATCGGCTTCTTTGCCGAGCGCAACGGTTGGACCTACGCAGTTCAGGATGAGGAGATCCTGCGCAGTGCAATGAAGATCAACTACCCCGACATTCCCATCATCGTTTTCGGTCACAGCATGGGAAGCTTTTTGACCCGCACCCATCTCATAAAGTTCCCCGGCGGCTTTGATGCAGCAATAATCAGCGGCACGGGAAATCAGGGCAAGCCCCTCGTTCTCGGCGGTCTTGCAATGGGCAACCTCGTTGTAAAGCTCAAGGGACCCCATTATTACAGCAATATGCTCAACAACATGGCGTTCGGAAGCTATAACAAGATCTACGGCATTCCGAAAACCACCCACGACTGGCTCACCCGTGACGAGGATGTCGTTGCTTGCTATCTTGCCGATCCCCTTTGCGGCTTTGTCCCGTCGTGCAGTCTCTTCCGTGATATGATGACCGGCATCAACCTGATCACGAACCCCAAGAATCTTGATGCCATGAAGAAGGACGTCCCCGTTTACTTCATGTCCGGCTCCATGGATCCCGTCAGCGAGTGCGGTAAGGGCGTAAAAATCGCTTACGAAAACTTCCGCAAAGCTGGGATGCAGGATGTCAGCATAAAGCTCTACGAGGGCGGCAGACATGAGATGCTAAACGAGATAAACAAGGACGAGGTTTATTCCGATATCCTCGCATGGATACAAAGCAAAATCTAATTATTTTAGTGCGCAAAAAACACCCTGTTCGGCCGAACAGGGCGTTTTTTCTTCAGTTCTTCAGTTTTGTCGTCAGTTCTTCATTTGTCTGCGGCGGAGGAAGTTCATCATTCCCTCCCTCATATCGTCAAGTCTTGTAAGCATCTTTCCTGCACCGTGCGCAGCACAGGAACTAGGATCATCAACTGGTATTGTCGGGATGCCTGTGCTTCTTTCAATAAGCACATCGAGACCATAAAGCATGGAGCCGGAGCCGGAAAGGATTATTCCGTTGCTCCCGAGATCGCCGACAAGCTCCGGCGGAGTGCGCTCAAGCACGGAATGAATATTGTCAAGTATAAGCTGCGTCGGCTCCGCAAGAACCTCCACAAGCTCCTCGCTGCTGACGGTGACTGTTTTAGGAAGTCCCGTAAGCAGGCAGCGCCCCTTTGCTTCTTCCTCGTATGTGTCGGGTCTCGGAAGAGCGCCGCCTATGCTGATCTTCAGTTCTTCAGCGGTCTTTGTTCCGATGAGAACGTTGTGCTTCTTTCTGATGTAGCGGATAATGGCTTCGTCAAAGCTGTCGCCGGCAGTCGGGAATGATTCGCACTCAACTACTCCGCCCATGGAAACGACAGCCACCTCGGTGGTGCCGCCGCCGATGTCGA
>CAVDMS010000036.1:0-15693 GCA_963610045.1 Bacteroidaceae bacterium | reverse complement strand
GCGAGGGCGTGAGCGAGCTTGTGCAGAAGCTTCTTGCGCTGCTTGAGCAGGGCAATCACAGGGTGCATCTTGAGATCCCCTACTCGGACGCAGGCGTTGCGGACGCCTTAAACCGTGAGGCGTCGATACTGAGCCTTGAGTACACCGACACCGGCATCACGGCGGAGGTCGTTGTGCCGCCGGAGCTTTTCGGGAAGGTGAAGAAGTACATCCCCGGCTATGTCGAGCCGAAAGAGGATTGGGAGGACTGAAGCCGAGTGGACGAATACTTTGTCCCCGCAGGTGCGGGTGAAGCGGAATTTACGGAGAAGCGCTCCGAGTTTCTCGGTCACGTCAGAGTGATAGAGAGCGAGGAGGAGGCCCGAAGCTTCATTGCCGAAACCAAGAAGAAATACCACGACGCACGGCACAACTGCTGGTGCTACGCCGTGAAAGACGGCGCCGTGCGCTATTCCGACGACGGTGAGCCGCAGGGCAGCGCAGGGCTGCCGATGCTGGAGGTGTTCCGGCGTGAGAAGGTCACGAACTTCGTGTGCGTGGTGACACGCTACTTCGGCGGCATACTGCTCGGCACGGGCGGACTTCTGCGTGCGTACACACGCTCCGCCGCCGATGCGCTTTCGGATGCGGGCATCGCCGCCGTGCGGCGCAGAGCCTGCGTCGAGGTCGAGTGCAGCTATTCGCTGCTTGAGCGCATGAAGGACAGCGTCGCCCGCTTTGACGGCGAGGTGGACTCGGTAGATTACACGGCTCAGGTGACCCTGCGGGCGCACATCCCCGAAGAGAACGCGGAGGATTTTTGCCGCAGCGTGACCGACATAAGCTCCGGCACGGCGACGGTGAAAACCGTCGGAACGCAGCTCGTCCCCGTGAGAGTACGATAATGAAAAAAGCAGTGCCGAAGGCACTGCTTTTTCATTAGTATTGCAATATGGGGGCGGAGCCGTCGTCCTCGCTCTTTTCGACGGAGCGGATCTCGACCTCGTATGAGCAGTGATCGTTCACCTGAACAAGCACCCGATCGCCGGTCCTTTTGCCGAGTACGGCCTTTCCGAAGGGCGACTCACGGCTGATAAGTCCCTTTAGGGGGTCGGTGCGCACGGTGGTCACGACCTGTATCACCTGCGTTTCGTCGTCGTCCGGCATATAGACCGTCACCTTGTCGTACAGTCCGACGACGTTCTCCTCACGGGAGCCGGAGTCGATTATATGTGCGGAGCGGATCATGTTTTCAAGGTAGCGGATCCTGCTGCCGTTGCGGTTTTTCTGACGCTTGGCTTCCTTGTACTCGAAGTTCTCGCTCAGGTCGCCGAAGGCACGGGTGCGCTTGACCTCCTCGATAAGCTCGGGCATAAGCTTGTCACGGCGGTAGATAAGCTCCTCCTTCATCTTGTCAATGTCCTTGCGTGTCAGCTCGTCGTTCATTTCAAAACCTTCTTTCCGACGGACATTGTACAACCTCTAAGCGCCATATTCAAGCACCCAAATAAAATGTTGTGTTTTTTGCGCCGAGAGAGTAAAATGTATGCGGAAATCTTATTATGGGAGAATCGCCATGAATTATGAAGTAATTGATTTTAAAACCGTGAGCGTAAACTATAAGCTCGACACCGGCATCGGCTCGGAGCTGGGTCTGCGTGCGGAGAGCCGTGTCTCCGTCAAAACGCCCGACGAGTGGTGCGGCTACGTTTACCTGTACCTCAACACCAAGATACACGACGAGAACGACACCTATTTCGTTTTCGACATCACCACCGAGACGGTCATCAAGGTGCCCGATGAGATAAGCGAGATGAGCGAGGAGCTTATGCAGGAGCTTATCCCCCTTGCACAGCAGCGCTCGTACACCGCCATTCGTGATATGTCCCTTGCGATGGGCATAAACGAGCTGGACCTCAGCAAGTGATATGAGAGAGCCGGTACTTGTTATAATGGCTGCCGGCATGGGCAGCCGCTTCGGAGGACCGAAGCAGATAAAGGCGGTGGACGATATGGGTCACGCCATCATCGACTATTCGCTGTACGATGCAAAGCGTGCGGGCTTTAAGAAGGTCGCATTCATCATAAAGCGTGAGCTGGAGGAGGACTTCAAGCTCCGTGTCGGCAAGCGTGCCGAGGCGCATTTTGACGTTGAGTACGTCTATCAGGAGCTTGACCGTCTGCCGGAGGGCTTCTCCGTCCCGGAGGGCAGGGTAAAGCCCTGGGGTACGGGTCACGCCGTGCTGTGCTGCGAAGGTCAGGTGGACGCACCCTTTGCGGTCATTAACGCCGACGACTTCTACGGTCCCGGCGCCTACTCCGCAATATACGATTTTCTGAGCGCCGAGCGCCCGGAGAGCGAGTATGCGATGGTCGGCTACCGCCTGAGAAACACCGTGACCGACAACGGCTACGTCGCACGGGGCATCTGCGAGTCGGAAAACGGCTTCCTGCGCAGCATCACCGAGCGCACGCACATCGAAAAGGACGGCGACGACGCCGTTTACGTCGAGGACGGGGAGCGCTACCCCGTTTCGGGCGATACGCTCGTGTCCATGAATTTCTGGGGCTTTTCGCCGATGATGCTCAGAGAGCTTCGTGAGCGCTTCCCGGCGTTTCTCGAAAAGGCGATGGTCGAAAACCCACTCAAGGGCGAGTATTTTCTCCCCGCTGTCGCCGATGCGCAGCTTAAAGAGGGCATCGCCACCGTGCGCACCCTGCCGTGCAGCGAGACGTGGTACGGCATGACCTACCTCAGCGACCTCGATTATGTGAAGTCGGCGCTCGCCGGTATGCGCAGCCGAGGCATCTACCCCGACCGTCTGCTCGACTGAATAAAAAAGACTTGAAAAAGCAAAGCTTTTTCAAGTCTTTTCTTTATCTGCACACGAAGCAGTGCCATTCTTCCTCGCGGAGGTGGCGCAGGATCGTGAAGCCTGCGCTTTGAAGCGCAGCCAAAACCTCGTCCTCTCTGCCGTCGATTATGCCGGAGGCTATGAACACGGAGTCATCCGACATGAAGCTGCGCACATGGGGAGAAAGCGGAATGATGATGTCGGAAACGATGTTCGCAAGCACGATGTCATAGCCCGCTCCGAGACTGCGGCGCAGCCCCGCATCCGAGCAAACGTCGCCGCAATACACCCGCAGGCGGTCGGGACCGATGCCGTTGAGTGCAGCGTTCGACATCACGACGTCGGGCGCTTTGGGGTCAATGTCGCAGCCGACGCAGGACTCTGCGCCCAAAACGAGGGCGCCGATGCCGAGTATGCCGCTGCCGCAGCCGAGGTCAAGCACCGTCCTTGCGCCGGGGACATAGTCCTGAAGCGCCGCAAGGCACATCTTCGTCGTGGGGTGACTTCCGCTGCCGAACATGAGACCGGGGTCGAGACGCAAAACGCAGCGCCCGTCTTCCTCGGCGCTTTCCCACTCCGGCACGACGAGCAGACGCTCGCCGACGGGGATGGGCTTGTAGTAGGCACGCCAGTTGTTCTCCCAGTCGCTGTCGGCGACGGGACGGGTCGTGACCTCATAGCGCTGCCGAATGAGACCGAGCAGCGCCGCACCCTCGTCGTCGTCGGATATGTAGCACTTTATGCGGGACACGCCCGTGTAGCTGCGGCGCAGCTCGTCGTCAACGTAGTCCCAATACTGGCGGTTGTTTTCGAGGAAGTCCTTAAAGTCGTTCTCGTTTTCGATTATGACACCGCTGCAGCCGAGCGCACACAGCTCGTCACAGCGTGTATCAAGCTCCGACTCCGGGGTCTCGATGCTTATCTCGATGTAGTTCATATTCCACCTCTAAAAATCCCCCGCCTCAGGCGGGGGATGCGGTTATTTTTCCTGTTTTGCCTGCATTTTTTAGTCCGCAGGCTCGTCACATATAAGTCCGTAGCCGCCGTTCTTGCGGCGGTAAACAACTGAAATTGCGCCGTCCTCCTCGTCGTTCCTGAACACGAAGAATTCGTGCTCCAAGAGGTTCATCTGGAGAATGGCCTCCTCCGGCGACATGGGCTTGATGGAGAAACGCTTGCTGCGGACGATGTTAAATTCCTCTGCTTCATCCTCCTCAGCAGGCACATAGGAGGGTTTGACCTCACGCTCCAGAGCTCCCTCCCTCAGCCGCTTTTCAAGGCGGGTCTTATTCTTGCGTATCTGCCGCTCGATGGCAGCGACGCTCGAATCGACGGAGGCGTACATGTCGTTGGTAAGTTCGCTTGCCCTGTAGAAGAGTCCGTTGTTGCTGATGGTGATCTCCGCAAGGAATCTGCCCCGCTCCGTGCTGAAGGTGACGTAAGCCGTGCTTTCGGTCTTAAAGAACCTGTCCAGCTTGCCGACCTTCTTCTCGGTATAGGCCCTCAGCTCATCGGAACTGCCCATCCTTTTTTCGGTAAAAGTGAACTTCATTTGTGTCAGCTCCTTTCTGCGTTCGCAGGATGTCTCCCGCTATGGCTTTATTATAGCACACTATGTGCAAAAAGAAAAGAACATTTTATGAAATATGCAGCAAGGATTTAGGAGAACGGGGTCACATTTTGTTAATAATCACATGACATACACGGTGCAGTCGGGCAGCTTCGCTTCAAGCTCCGCAATTTGGTCGGGGGTGAGCGAGGTGCCGGAGATGTAAAGCTCACGCAGGGAACCAAGACCGTAAAGCGGGCTTGCGTCGGTGATGGGGTTGTCGCTCAGGTCGAGCTTTTTAAGCGAGGTGCAGCGAGACAGCACGCTGATGTCGCTTATCCCGCAGCCGACGAGACTAAGCTCGGTCACGTCGTTTTTGAAGCTCTTGCCGCCAAGCTCAAGCGTTACCGTGACGGGGGTGAAGCTCACAGCGCAGCCGGGCAGCTTCTTTTTAAGCTCATCGACGGCGGACTGCGTAAGCTCCTCGTTGCCGTCCAAAAGCAGAGTTCTGAGGTCGTTGAGCTTATACAGCTTCTGGAGCGAGGCGTCCTTGATGCCGGTGGAGTCCAGGCACAGCGTCTTGAGCGAAGTGAGGTCGGACAGCGCCGAAATGCCCTTGAGCGGATTGCGGGAAAGGTGCAGCTCGGTGAGCTTCTTGAGGTCGGACAGCGCCGTCACGGAGTCTATCTCGTTTCCGGCAAGATTCAGATACTCAAGCTTTTTAAGACCCATGAGCGGGCGCACGTCGCTTATCCTGTTATTCTCAAGGTCGAGGGATTTAAGCCCGGTGATGTCCATGAGCGGGGTGAGGTCCTTTATGCTGTTGCCGCCGAGGTCGAGCTTTTCAAGCGAGGTACACAGCGAAAGCAGGGAGATGTCCGATATGCCGCAGCCGGAGAGGTCGAGGCTCTTGACGTCGCTCTTAAAGGTCCTGCCGCCGAGGGTGATCTCCACAACGTCGGGCGATGCGTCGTCGCTGTAAACAATGCATGACGGGAGCGCTGATTTAAGCTCCGCAAGCTGGGTCTCGCTTATGTCCATCCCGGTGATGTAAAGGATGCCGAGATTGTGCAGCGAGTACAGGGGAGAGAAGTCCTCTATCCTGTTGTTGTCAAGGTACAGGGTGCGCAGCTCGGTAAGTCCGGAGAGCGCCGAAATGTCCTTTATCTTATTGTTGCGAAGGTCGAGCGTCGTAAGCTCGTTGAGCCCCTTAAGGAAGCTCAGACCGATGATCTCGTTGTCGCTCAGATCAAGCGTTTTGAGCTTTTCGAGCCGTGAAAGCTCCGACAGGCGGCTGCTCTTTATGCCCTTGCCGGAGAGGTCGAGTATCTCGGTGTCGGCGTCAAAAGGTTCGCCGCAGATGATGACGGTCTTGCCCTCGTCGTAGGCTTCCTTCGCCTTGCGGAGCTGCTCTAAGCGCTTACTTATGACGCTGCTGCCGGAGTTCGAGCTTTCGAGTATGGCGATGGCGTTTACATAGTCGCTCTTTGCCTCGTAGCACTCCGACATGAGGAGCAGACATTCGTCGGTCTTCTTGACGGAGAGCGCCTGACGCAGCTCGGCGAGAGCCTCGTCGTACTTGCCGTCGTAGTAATAGCTCTGTGCAAGCTCAAAGGAATCGTTATACGCCTTGTTCTGCGCCGTGCTTCTTATTATAAGAGTACCGGCGACAAGCAGAGCAACGACCGCCGCCGCAATGCAGGCGATGGTGATGATGCGCTTTTTGCGGCGCTTTTCCTCGGCACGGCGGGCGATGATGCGCTTTGCGGCGGGCGAAGCCTCGGACGCAACGGGCGCTTCCGCTTCCTCCTCGTCGTAATCGTCGTCCCCGTCCTCCTGCGGCTCGCTTTCAAAGCCCTCCTCGTCACGAAGCAGAGCGTCAAAATCAAGCTCGCCGTCCGGCGAAAGAACATAGTCCCGCTTTATGCCGGCCTCGTTTAACGCCTCCTGCCTTGCACGTCTGAGCTTTTCCTCAAGCTCCGCCGTGTTCATTATAACGGTGGCGTCCTTTCCGACGGCGCTGACAGTAGGCTCGTCGTCATTATTAAAGGCACTCACCGTAGGCTCGTTATCGTCCCGGTTAAAGGCGCTCACGGTAAGGTCGTTGTCATCATGTATTTTGCTCATTGTCGTTCTCCTGAGTTTGAGTATTGTCGCCGCTTGGAAACTCCTTCATTGCAAAGCATATGAAAAACAGCGAAAGCATTATACACAGCACCGAAAGCTCCGGCAGCCACTCCTCAAGCGTCATTGCGCCGCTTGAGCCGAGTATGGTGCTGAGGTCGTCCACAAAGACGTGGTACAGAAACGGCAGACCGAACAGCGGCAGAAGCAGCCACTTCGTGCCGATGATGCCGAACACGGTCGAAAAGTATATTCCCGCAACGAGCATATACAGGATGATGCACAGCACCGTGTGCAGGATGCTGTCAAAGCCCGTCGCCTTGATGATGAAAAACACCACGCCGAGCAGCACGGGGATGAAGGTGAGCGAAAAGTGCTTTTCCCCCATGCGCAGGATCATATACGCAAACAGCAGATTGCAGGCGATGGGGAGCGAGATCTGAGCGATTATAAAGCCCTGACTTTTCGTCTCCCAAAAGCCCCAGTAGCCGAGAAAGCGAAGGAGTGCGGACAGCAGCATGAGCGCCGCCGAGATGCGGACAAAAACGTTGCTGCCGCTTACATAGTAGCGAGTTCCGTTTCCCTTCATGGCAGTTTAGAACGCCCAGCCGCCGTTGCGGAAGATGGGGACCTCCCTGCCGTCGGCGGTGATGCCGGTGATGTCGGTGTCGTGGCTGCCTATCATAAAGTCCTCGTGGATCATCGAGTCGTTTATGCCCATGCTGCGGCATTCCTCGATGCTGTACTTGTCGTAGTCTCTGATGCAGCTCGTAAAGCCTGCGCCGAGTGCGAGGTGGCAGGCGGCGTTTTCGTCAAACAGCGTGTTGTAGAACATGATGCCGCTGTTGCGGATGGGGCTGTCGTAGGGTACGAGCGCACACTCACCGAGCATCGAAGCGCCCTCGTCCATGGCGACCATGGTGCGCAGAGCGTCCTCATTCTTCTCGGCGTGTACCTCGACCACCTTGCCGCCTTCAAAGCGGATGGAGAAGTTTTCGATCATAACGCCACGGTAGGAGAGCGGGCGGGTGGAGTAGACGATACCCTCTGCGTCGCCTCTCATGGGGCTTGTGAAGACCTCCTCGCTGGGGATGTTCGGATTGTAGGTTATGCCGCTGCCCAAGGTATCCTCCGCACCGGCGAGGAAGAGCGCCTCCGGGATGAGACCGACGGAGAAGTCCGTGCCGTTCGAGGAGCGGTACTTGAGTCTGCGCAGACCGAGAGAGTTGAGGTAGTCGCAGCGGCGCTTTAAGTCGGCGTTATGCTCACGCCATGCGCTCACGCCGTCACCGTCGGCACGGGAGGTGTAGAGTATCGCCTCCCAAAGCTTTTCGACCGCCTCGTCAACGGGCAGCTCAGGGAACACCTTGCTTGCCCACTTCTTTCCGGGAACGGCTGCGATGCACCACTGGTACTTGTTCTCCATCTCGTCACGGATGGGCTTTATGACGGACCAACGCTTCTGTATCGCCTGACCCCACTTTTCCTGATCCATACCATCAAGCCCGTTGGGGTCGGAGGATTCGAGATATATCATTGCAGGCAGGGTCTTTGCCCTGTAAAGAAGCTTCTCACGCTCCCAATCCTTGACCTCGCCGAGGCCGTCGGCAGAGCGGTACTTTACATTTAAAAGCTGGAGGGGCTGATGCGACCACTCCACACGGACGTCGCTTGCGCCCGCCTTGTAGCATTCCTCGACCACGAGCTCGACGAAATCGGGCTGGTCAAGCTCGGCGTTTATGACGACCTCCTGTCCCTCACGGACGTTTACGCCGATCCTGACAATAAGCTCGGCAAAGGACTTCTTCTTGTTTATATCCATGGTTTGCACCTCTCTGATATTTTTTGTGCGGATATTATAACACAGCCCGTCCCGAATTACCACTACAATAAAAATAAGTATGTAAACTTTTTGTATCGTCGCTTGAGAAGCCGGACAGATTGTATTATACTACAGCACATAAAAATTGCTTATTCGGGGTGATACCATGGCAGGAACGAGCTATGCGAAAATTATATCCGTGTTTCTGGCGATAGCCTGCATATTTGCAGCGATCTCCGGCGCAGCGGAGCTTGTGAGCGGACTGAGTACGCTTGGTGTCGAGAAGGAGGAGTACGATACATTTGCCTCCGAGCTTAACGAGCTTTTTGACGCCGAGGAAAAGATCAAGTCGCAGCGCAGCGAGTACGAAAGCCTGAAAGCGGACTACGACAAGCAGGCGGCGGAGTACGAGCTGAGTTTAAGCAAACATGCAGACGACGTGAAGGCTTACGAGAAAAGCGCCGCCGACTACAATCAGAAGCTGCTGCAATACAGCATCGGGCAGAACGCCCTTGCGACCGGACTGAGCGGGATTGACAGCGGAAAGCTTCAGCTTGAGTACGGCTTCGGTGCATACGAGCAGGGAAAGAGCGAGTTTGACAAAAGCCTGAGCGATTTTGAAAAGCAGAAGGCGGAGTTTGAGCAGAGCAAGACGCTTTACGACACCGGACTTTCAATCTATAACGACACCGAAAAGAGCTACAACGAGCTGGTCGGCAGGATAGACGAGCTTCAAAAGAGCGGCATGAGCCGTGAGGAAGCGCTCACTGCCGTGTCGGCGGAGCTTGGCACCGAGGTCACGGAGGAGAGCCTTGCGCAGACGGCTTCCGCACTTGAGACGGCAAAGACCTCGCTTTCGATGCTGGGGTCGGTCATCGAGATGGCGGAGGGCGTGATGCCCGCAGCCGAGGCTCAGTTGGCGGAGGGTCAGGCGCAGCTCAATGAGCTTTACGCTCAGCTCGTGCAGGCGAGGACCTCGCTTTCGGAGGCGGAGGCGACGCTTGCGGCGGGAAAGAGCCAACTGAATGCCATAAACAGTGAGCTTTACGGCAGCCGCGAGGGGCTTATCGAGGCTGCGGCTCTCATAGCCGAGAACGAGGCAAAGCTCGAAGAGCGCAAGGCGGAGCTTGACCGCAGTCACGAGGCGCTTGCCGATTACGAGGATATGCAGGAGAAGCTGCGCCGCAGTCACTCCCGCTTCGTCGGCATGGGACTCGGCAGCGAGGAGGACGACGACGAGACGCTGCTTGCGGCGGCGCAGGAGAAGGCGGACACGATGTACGCCGAATACTCCGGCAAGCTGTGGGGACTTATAGCGGGCGTTGCGCTGCTGCTCATTGCGGCGGCGGGCTACATCGCCTTTGCGGCGATGCTCAAAAAGCGCATAGACCGCAGGTGCTTTATCGCAGCGGCGGCGATCTTTGTTTTGGCGCTCGGCTCTGCGATAGTGGGTCTTGCGACGGGGTCCGTCGGCAGCTCTGCCGTCATATCCGCATTTGCGGTCGCGGTCTTTGCGGCGTTGGAGCTTCCCGCGATGAAAAAAGACCTCGAAGCAAGGGCTTAAAGGCAAAAAATGCTTGACATTCGGGCAAAAAACGGTATAATTATAAAGCCTGTCCTCAGACGGGCAATCCTTGCTCCCGTATTGAGCGGGGGCCAACAGACCAGAAGGAGGTGCAAACCATGGCAAAAGCAATTGATAAGTACGAGGTAATGTACATCATCAACCCGAACTTCAGCGAGGAGCAGATCGCTGCTATCGTCGAGAAGTTCAAAGCTCTCATCGAGGCCAATGGTACCCTGGACGAACTGGAGGAGATCGGCAAGCGCAAGCTCGCATACGAGATCAACTACATTTCCGAAGGCTACTATGTTCTGATGAAGTTCACCGGCGAACCCAGCCTGCCGGCAGAGCTTGACCGTATCCTCGGTATTACCGACGGCATCCTGCGTCGCCTGATCACCCTGCGTGCAGAGTAAGGAGACGTAAAATGCTTAATCACATCACCATTATGGGACGTCTGACCCGTGATCCGGAGCTCAGATACACCCAGTCCCAGACGCCCGTGGCATCCTTCACCCTCGCCGTTGACCGTGATTTCGGCGGCAGAGACGGCGGAGAGAAGCAGACCGATTTTATCGACTGCGTCGCATGGCGTCAGACGGCCGAATTCGTCAGCAAGTATTTCCAGAAGGGCAGCATGGCGGTAGTTTCCGGCAGACTGCAGATCCGTGACTGGACCGACCGTGAGGGCGGCAAGCGCCGCAGCGCGGAGGTCGTTGTTGACAACATCTATTTCGGCGAAAGCAAGCGCCGTGAAGGCGGCGAGAGAAGCAACGATTTCCGTCCCGCACAGAACAGCTTTGAGAGCGTCAGCCCCTCGATGGGTGCATCCGCATTCTCCGAGCTCAATGACGACGACGGCGAGCTTCCGTTCTAAATTCTAACAGGAGGATACAGCTATGGCTTTTGATAAGAACAATCCCAAGAATCGCAAGCGCAGAAAAGTTTGCCAGTTTTGCGTTGACAAGGCCACCGGCATCGACTATAAGGATACCGCAAAGCTGCGCCGTTATATGTCCGAGCGCAGCAAGATCCTGCCCCGCCGTACCACCGGCACCTGCGCAATGCATCAGCGTCAGCTCACCGAGGCAATAAAGAGAGCCCGTGTTATCGCTCTTCTGCCCTACGTTACCGACTGAGCGGCAAATTAAAAAACCAAAAGCACCGTGCATCGCACGGTGCTTTTTTATATTCAGTTTTCTTCCGTCCAGAAGAGGGAGTCGTCGTGAGAGATCCAGTCCGAGACCTCGACGGTGCGGAAGTCCTCGTCACCCGTGCGGATGATGACCCGTGTGATGCCGGCGTTGATTATCTGACGGCGGCACATGGAGCAGCTCGTCGCATCGTGCAGCAGCTCGTGCGTGACGGCGTCCCTGCCGACGAGGTACAGCGTCGAGCCGAGCATATCACGCCTTGAGGCGGATATGATGGCGTTCGCCTCCGCATGAACGGAGCGGCACAGCTCGTAGCGCTCGCCGGAGGGGATCTTCATTTCAATGCGGGCGCAGCGCCCGGCGTCGGTGCAGTTTATCCTGCCTCTGGGTGCGCCGTTGTAGCCCGTAGATATGATCTCGTCGCTGCGGACGATTATTGCGCCGTACATCCTCCGCAGACAGGTGGAGCGCTGAAGCACGGCGTCTGCAATGTCGAGATAGTAGTTTTCCTTACTCCTGCGGCTGTCCATTTTTCTCCTCCTGCTTTATGACCTTGGGTGAGCTTTTCTTTATGTGGTTGCCGAGTATCTCCGAGACCTCGGATATGGTGACGAATGCGGAGACGTCCGACTCGCTGATGATGCGCTTCAGCTCCGAGACCTCGACCCTCGTGATGACGCAGTACAAAACGGTCTTTTTGCTGCCGCTGACAAGTCCCTCCGCCGAAATGAAGGTGCAGGTGCGCCCCAAACGGCGGTAAATGCTGTCGGCAAGCTCGTCTGCGTTGTCGGTGATTATCATTGCCGCCTTCGCCTGCTCCAGTCCGACCTCCACGAGGTCGATTATCTTGAAGGTGATGAAGTAGGTGAGCAGGGAGAACATTGCGCTCTGCCACGAGAAGCAGAAGCCTGCAACGGAGTAGATGATGATGTTTATGATGAATATGATGCCGCCCGTGGAGACGCTGACCTTTTTGGACAGCAGCATCGCTGCGATCTCGGTGCCGTCGAGACAGCCGCCGAAGCGCAGCACCGTACCCACGCCGACGCCGAGCAGCACGCCGCCGAACACGACGGCAAGGAGCTTGGACTCCGTTGCGTAGCCGATGCCGGAGAACACCTCAAGCAGCGAGGAAAACAGCAGTATCGCAAGCAGACCCCTAAACAGGAAGCGCTTGCCGAGCGCTTTGTAGCCCACGAAGAAAAACGGTATGTTGATGACGACGATGAGTATACTCAGCGGTATTCCGGTGAGCTTTCCAATTATCATGCTCACGCCCGTCACGCCGCCGTCGAGTATCGTGTTGTGCAGCAGGAAGCATTCGACGGAAAATGCGGCACAGGCGGCGCCGAGCATTATCATTAAAACGGGGAACAGGTGTTCCTTAAATAAGCGCTTCAAGTTATCACTCCCAAAAAACAAATGCCGTATAAATAATTATACGGCATAGGCTTTAAAAAATCAAATTTAATCTCCCTCGACCATGCGGTAGCCGACACCGATCTCGGTGAAGATATAGCGAGGCTCGGCGGGGTTTTTCTCTATCTTGCGGCGGATGTTCGCCATGTGGACACGCAGGGTCTGATTGTTGCCCTTGGTGCCGGGACCCCACAGCTCCTTGATGATGTAGTCGTAGGTCAGCACCTTACCGGCGCACTTGCCCAAAAGCCCCACGATCTTGTACTCGTTCTGCGTCATGTTCGTGTTGACGCCGCCGACAAAGACCTGGTGCTTGTCGTAGTCTATCTCAAGGTCGCCCGCCTTGAACTTGCCCGTGGTGGCGATGGCCTCGTTGGCAAGCCCGGTGCGGGTGTGACGTATGGCAGTGCGGATGCGGGCAAGCAGCTCGCCTGCGCCGAAGGGCTTGGTTATGTAATCGTCCGCACCGAGGTCGAGCGCCTCCACCTTGTCACGCTCGTGCGCTCTGGCGGATACGACGACGATGGGCAAAAGCGTCCACTCACGGACGGATTTGATTATCTGCAGCCCGTCGATGTCCGGCAGACCGAGGTCGAGAACGATAAGGTCGGGGCAGTGCGAGGTTATCATGGAATACGCCTCGGCGCCCGAACGGGCAATGATGACGTCGTAGTCGTTCGATACGAGTATGGTGCGCAGGAAGTTGGTTATGCTGCGCTCGTCCTCAACGACAAGGATCTTATCTCGAATGTTCATGTCTCATCCTCCAGCGGTAAAGTGAATTTGAAAACGGCGCCGCCCTTCGGCAGGTTGTCGGCAGTGATGCTGCCGCCGTGGGCGTCGATTATTGCATTGCAGACGGCAAGTCCTATGCCCCGGAACTTGTTCTGATCCGAGGGCAGGAGCTGCCCTTTGAAGAGGTCGGGGAGTATCTTGGGGTCGATGCCCACACCGTCGTCCGAGACGGATACAACAGCCGCCTTGCCGACGACCTCGACGTTTATCCCGATCGTTGTGACATTCTCACCGTGATGCACCGAGTTGTCGAGAATGTTCATAAGCACCTGCTCGATGAGCAGAGCGTCCACGCTGACGATGACCGGCTCCTGAGGAACACGGATGTCGAGCGCAATGTCGGGGTTGCGCTTTTTGAAGTTTGCACAGCACTCGCCGATTATCTCCTCCACAAGCTCCGGCGAGCGTGTTATGCAGACCTGCTCCTTGTCGCTCATTCGGGTGATGGACAGGAGATTTTCGACCATACGCACGAGCCATTCGGCGTCCGCCTTCGCATCGCCGAGAAGGAGCCGCTGCTCCTCAAGGCTCAGATGCTCGCCCTCGTCCATGACCGTGCTTATGGAGCCGATGATGGAGGTCAGCGGCGTTCGCAGATCGTGCGACACGGCACGCAGAAGGTTCGAGCGGAGCTGCGCCTGCTGACTCTCGTGCCGGATGCGCTCCGACTCCTTTGCGCTCGTGGTGAGCGTCGATATGACGAGGGACACGGCAAGCATGGTGATAAAGGTGATGGGGTAGCCGTATATCGAGAAGTTCAGCTTCATATACGGATAAGTGAAGGCGTAGTTCGTGCCGATGACGCTCAGCACCGATGCGATGATGCCGTAAAAATATCCGTCCGTCAGGAGGGATATGACCGTCACCGCCAGCACGAAGATGAGCGAAACGTAAAAGTCCGAGTCGGCGACCTTGTGCAGCAGGGCGCAGACAAGGCAGGCGACGCCCAGCGACGCTATTAAGATGAGCCAGTTGCGCAGCAGCCGCTTGAATGACAGGCGTGCTTTTGTCGGTTTTTTGAGCTTCATATAATCACCGGCTAAATTATATCATGTAATATATAAATAGTGTGTTAAGAAATTTATACGAAAGGCTGTAAAAAGCTGTTGTGCTGTGTCGGGAAATGCGGTATAATGAACAAAAAACTGGGATATGAACATTTTCGGAGGAGGTATTTAATGAAAACCGTATTCATCGTAAACCCCAAGGCAGGTGCGGGCGATGCGGAGGCGAAGATCAGAGAGGAGATCGCAAAGCTTCCGAACAGTGACGAGTGCAGCGTTTACGTCACGAAGGGCGTCGGCGATGCGACTCGCTTCGTCGAGGAGCTGTGCGGCAGCGAACACGACGGGCTGCGTCTTATCGCCTGCGGCGGCGACGGCACGATTAACGAGGTGTTTTCCGGCGCCGTCGGCAAGGAAAAGGTCACCGTGTCCTGCTACCCCTGCGGCAGCGGCAACGACTTCGTGAAGTGCTTCGGCGGAGCCGAGGCGTTCTCCGACATCGCAAGGCTTGCTAGCGCCGAGGCAAAGCCGCTTGACGTGCTGAAGGTCGGCGACAGGTACAGCTTCAACGTCACGAACTTCGGCTTCGACACCGTGGTCGCCATGACGATAAACGAGGAGCGCTCAAAAACGGGGCATGGCAACAAGAATGCTTACACCAAGGGCGTCGTCAAGGCGCTGCTCACCGGTATGAAAAACGAGTGCAGCGTCAAGGCAGACGGCGAGCTGTTAAACCCTGAGGGCAGATGCCTGCTCTGCACCGTCGCAAACGGTCAGTACGTCGGTGGCTCGTTCAAGTGCGCACCGAGGGCGAAAACCGACGACGGCTATATCGAGGTCTGCCTTGTTAAGTGCATTTCGAGGCTGCGCTTTGTGAAGCTGCTCACCCCGTACACGAACGGAGAGCATCTCGACTGCGGTAAGTTCGACGATATAATCGAGTACCGCCGTGCAAAGAAGGTCGAGGTCGAAGCGCCGGAGGGCTTTGCGTATTCACTCGACGGCGAGATAGTCTCGGAGCCTCGCTTTACGATCGAGATACTGCCCGGAGCGCTGTCGTTTGCGTATTGACGGAATTGTGCCGCCTGTGTCTTGACGCAGGCGGCTTGCCGTATTATGATAGAAAAAACGAAGAACGGAGGGAAAGCCGTGGATTGGGCACAGATATTGGTCGCCGTTGCGGTCGCCGCCATTGCGGTGATGATCACGGTTCGGGTGCGCACGAAAAAGGAGCAGCAGGCAAGGAAAGAGAAGGCTCTAAAGGATAAGCGCTCCGGCAAAACGAGCAACGCAAACAAGAGAAAAAATAAAAAGAAATGAAATTTCAAAAATAGTGTTGACAAAACGCTGAAAATCTGTTATATTAACTGAGCCATGGCCGAGTGGTTCAGTCGGTTAGAACGCCGGCCTGTCACGCCGGAGGTCGAG
>CAVDMS010000035.1:0-16068 GCA_963610045.1 Bacteroidaceae bacterium | reverse complement strand
ACAAAAATCCGCTCCGGCAAAACTGCAAAGCACCTGTCGGCAGTGCTTTTCGAGGGATTTTCGGCTTTCTTTGATGAAGATGGGCTGACGCCCATCAAAGCAAAAAAGTCGGAAATAACCGAAAGGGTACGCCGACAGGCGGCAGGGGTTCGACTCTCGTCAGCTTAGCTAATCCTATTCCGCAGCTCGGACAATAATACCCACTTGCGGCAATTCGTTGACATTATGATGCCGAGGGGCTATATTATAGTATAGAGAAACCAAAAACGGCATGACCTGAAACGGAGCAAAATTATGTTACTTATCAGCAGCGCAGCGGCGACCGACGTCGGCAAGGTGAGAGAAAAAAACGAAGACAACTTCTATCTCTGCGGTAAAATGCGGGACGGAAACGAGAGCGAACCGGCACTATTTCGGGACGACACGAGGCGTGACGCATACCTCTATGCCGTGTGCGACGGTATGGGGGGTGAGCTTTGTGGAGAGCTTGCGTCCGAGATCGCAGTCACGGCGCTTGACGGCTTTAAGGATGATTTCGACCAGCGTGCGGAGGAATATTTCGAATACGCAAACGAGCTTGTGTGCCGGGAGATCCGCCGGCAGGGCGGCAGAATGGGTACGACCTTTGCCGGGCTGTGGATAAAGGACGAAAAGGCGAGAGCCTACAATGCCGGAGACAGCAGGATATACCTTCTGCGGGGCGGTCACCTCATGCAGCTCAGCGAGGATCACACGCAGGCGCAGCTCATGTATAAGCAGGGGCTTATCAGCAAGGAGGAGGTAAAAACTCACCCCTTCCGCAACAGGCTTACGCAGCACATCGGCATCTTCCCGCAGGAGCTTGAGCTTGTGCCTCATGCGGTCGTGAACATTCCGCTCCAGGAGGGTGACAGATTCCTGCTTTGCAGCGACGGACTTACCGATATGCTCACGGAGGAGGAGATACGCAGTCTCATGTCGGAGGGGGACACCCCCTCGGCTATCGCAGGCTCGCTTCTCCGCAGCGCCCTTGAAAACGGCGGCAGAGACAACGTGACGGTGATCGCAGTCTCGGTAGACAAGGCAAGCAGTGAGGACGAGGAGCTGTTTAGCTTCTTAAAGGACTTTTCCGAATGGGGTTAAAAACTAAGGTCTGACATTTAGAAATGTCAGACCTTAGTTTTTGTCCCGTCAGCTTAAGCAAACAACTTTTCCTTCACGACGCCGAAGGCCTCACGGATAAAGTAGTTTACCCTCACCGTTATGTGCGTCGTCTCGGCGGGGATGCCCTTGATGCTGACGCCCATGGAGTGGGCTATAAGCTGCGTTCTGTAAATGTGGTATTCGCTCGTCACGACGGCGGCGTCCTTTTCGGGATCGGCTCCTGCGCTGCGGATAATATCGAAGGAGTATTGAAGATTCTCACGTGTCGAGGTGGAGCGATCTTCTATTATTATGCGCTCCGGAGCGATGCCGTTTTGCACAAGGTAGCGCTTCATCGCCTCCGCCTCGCTTATGTCCTCGCCCTTGCCCTGACCGCCGGACACGACGGCGGAGCAGTCGGGGTGTGTATTCAGATAGTCAAGAGCGGCGTTGAGCCGTTCCGTGAGCGAAAGGGAGGGGGTCTCTCCCTTGACCGCTGCGCCGAGGACGATGACGTACTGCACATCGAGATCCCCGTCGCCGGAGGATGCCTGTATTATCGGCAGCTCAAGGAACACAAAGTAGCCTATGCCCAAGATGAGGAGAAGGCAGATAAGCCGCTTTGCCGTTTTGCCGACGAGCCTGAACAGCAGAATAAGAAATGCGATGAGGTAGAGAGTGTAAGCCAGAAAGTCGTGACCCGAAAACGCAAAGTTTAAAACAAGTCCTGCCGCTACGAGTAAGAGTATGAGTATACTTGATTTTTTCATTCGCTGAGTTCCTCCCATTCGGCGTACAGCTCAAGCAGACGGTCGTTTGCCTGCGCCTTGTCGCTTTCGATGCGCATAAGCTCCGTGTAGTCACTGGAGTGCTGCTCCGCCTCGGCGTCGAGCCGCTCAAGCTCGGATTCAAGCCTGTATATCTCCTTTTCAAGCTTTGCACGCTGCTTATCACGGTTGGGGGCGGACTTCTTCGGTGCAGGAGCCTTTTTCTGCGCCGCAGCCTTTGCCGCCTGATTGAACACCGCCTGACGCTCGCAATATTCACGGTACTCCGAGTAGGTGCCCTTAAAGTCGGTGATCTTACCGTCCTTGAGATGCCATATGCGGGTCGCAAATTTTTCGATAAAGTACCTGTCGTGCGACACGAACAGGAGCGCTTCGGGGTAGTCCGATAGCGCATCCTCGATCCACTCACGGCTTGCGATGTCGAGATGGTTCGTCGGCTCGTCGAGTATGAGAAGGTTTATGTCGCTTCCCATGAGCATACAAAGCCGAAGCCGGCTCTTTTCGCCGCCGGAGAGAGCGCCGACCGGGGTGAACACCGTCTCGCCTCTGAAGCCGAAAGCGCCGAGGCGATCCCTCGCCTCCTGCGGTTGACAGCGGCAGTCGTAGAGCATGGTATCGACCAGGGTGCGGCTCTCGTCGGTGAAGGATATGATCTGCGGCAGATATGCGCAGCGCACCGTGGGTCCCCTGTACAGGTAGCCGGAGTCGGGCGTCTCCTCCTGCATGATGAGCTTTATAAGCGTCGATTTCCCGGCACCGTTGTCGCCGATGAGCGCTATGCGCTCTCTGCCCTCGATGAGCAGGGAGAGGTCCGAAAACAGCGTTTTATCGCCGTATGACTTACTGAGATTTTCGCACACGAACACCTCGTCGCCGGAAAAATCCCTTGCGGTGAAGCCGACGGTGAGTCGCCGCTGCTCCTTGGGACGCTCGGTGGTGCTGAGCTTTGCGATGCGCTTTTCCATGGAAAACGCACGCTTGTGCAGCTTGTCGTTGCCCATGAACGCCCAAAGGTGCATCTGCTCCGCCGCACGCTTTAGCTGCTCGATCTTTGCCTGATCCTTTTCGTACTTCTTGAGCTTTTCGTCAAAGCGCCTCTGCCGCTCCTCGGCGTAGAAGCTGTAACCGCCGGAGTAAAACTCCGCCTTGCCGTCGCATATCTCGATGCAGCGGGTGACTACACGGTCGAGGAAATAGCGGTCGTGGCTGATGATAAGAACCGTACCCTTAAAGCGCAGGAGGTAGTCCTCAAGCCACTCGGTCGCACGGAGGTCAAGGTGGTTCGTAGGCTCGTCAAGGAGCAGGATCTCCGTGTTTTCAAGGATGAGGCGGGCGAGGTTCACCCTCGTGCGTTCACCGCCGGAGAGCGAGTCAAAGGGCTGCTCACGCATGGAGCGGGGAATGTCAAGTCCGTTTGCGACACGGTTTATGTTCGTCTCCGTGTCGTAGCCGCCGAGCCTGCGAAAGTCCTCGGATATGCGGTCGTACTCACGCAGCAGCGCATCGGAGCTGTCGCTTTCCATCTGCTTTGCAAGCTCCTCAAGGCGGGAGCTTAGGCGGTACAGCTCGGAGTAAGCCGAACGCAGAACGTCCTCCGTCGTCCAACCGTCGGGGTAGACGGGTATCTGCGATATGAGACCGAGCCTGCGCCCCGAAGCGAGCGAAACGCTGCCCTCGTCGTAGTCAAGCTCGCCCGCGAGGATGCGAAACAGCGTTGTCTTGCCGCAGCCGTTATGTCCGAGTATGCCGACGCGCTCACCCTCGGTAACGTCGAAGCTGAGTCCGTCCAATATGTTGTTTCCCAGTTCAAAGGACTTTTTAAGTCCGCAAACCGATACGTCTGTCATTTGTGTTCCTCTGTGAATTTAAGATAGTGCCACCGCCTGCTGCAAAACCGCATTGGCGACGGGAGCCGCAGCGCCTCTGCCGCTGCCGCCGTTTTCAACGAGAACGACGAAGGCGTAGGGGTGCTGAGCGTCGTTTAAAAAGCCGACGAACCAAGCGTGGCTCTGCTGACCGTTTCCGACCTCGGCGGTGCCGGTTTTTGCGCACAGCGCAAGACCGGGGTAGTTTTCGGCGCCGTATTTGTACTGAACATTGTAGCTCATCATATCGGCGATCTTGTCCGCCGTCTCACGGGACAGCAGCGCTTCGGTGCCTGTAGAGCTGCCGAGCAGCGACGGCTCGTTTAAGCTGCCGCCGTTTGCGATAGCCGAGACGATGCGCAGCATGGAGTAGGGGCAAACGAGGTCCTCGTACTGACCGATGCCTGACCACGCAAGGTATGAGCTTTCGCTCTTGTCCTCGGTGAAGTTGCCCGCAGCGGTCTTGATGCCGTTTAGGTCATGCGCAGAGCAGATGCCGAGCTTTTCAGCGTAGGAGCCGAGAGTTTCGGAACCGAGCTCCATCGCAAGCTGACCGAAGGCGCAGTTGCAGGAGTTTGCAAACGCCTGCTCGATGTTCTGCGTACCGTGGACGCCGGAGCAGGTGACGGTCTTGCCGCCAAGCACAATGCTTCCAGTGCAGGTGAAGCTGCGGCCGCTTAGATCGTCTATGTTGTCAATGGCTGCCGCAAGCGTTATGAGCTTAAAGACGGAGCCGGGGGTAAAGGTCGAGCTGAGACAGCGGTTGAGATAAACGCCGTCGGGCAGGGTTTCGGGGACGTTGAGCGGGTCCATGGACGGGGAGGAGACCATGCAGATAAGCTCCCCGGTCTTGTAGTTCACCACAAGGACTGAACCCTTTCGCCCTGCAAGAGCCGCATACGCCGTCTGATTTAGGCGGGAGTCAACGTTCAGCTTCAGCTCAACGTCGCTGCCCTCGCTGACGCCGCTTATAAGGCTGAAGCCCGAAAGCTGCTTTCTGAAGCCGACGAGAGCACCGGTGCCGACGTTGCCGCCGTAGTCGCCGACGAGCTGATAGCAAGCTATGCGGACGGAAGCATCCTCCGCATACGACTTTACGCCGCCGCCCATCTTCGCCAGTACGACGCCGTTGCGGTCGGTGAGGGTGTAGGTGCATTTTGTAGTGGTTTCGTCAAAGTACAGCGCCCAGCTTGCACCGTCGTCGATATAGCGGATGACATAGACAATGAGTCCGACTATGACGAGGAGGGCAAGCAGAACGGTGGAGTATGCACGGAGAGTGACTTTTTTCATTATCTGACCCTCCTTGTCGGTTCGTATTCCTCCTCGTAGTCGGAGGGGCCGTCGCCGTGAAGCACCGAGTCGGAGCGGTTAGGCGATGTAAACTCATCGGGGATGTGATCCTCTTCCGGCGCCGGCGGTGTCGGGGACTTTGCGGCATCGGCAGCCTTTACGACGAAGCTTGCGCCCTTTCTCGTATCGCCCGCCTTAATAAATGCAAGCAGCATCCAACATGACAGCAGGGAGGTGCCGCCCCTTGAAACGAAGGGGAAGGTGACGCCGGTGAAGGGGAGTATGTCGGTCGAGCCGAACACGTTGAGCGACATTTGCACGAGAAACATACTTGCGGTCGCACAGGCGGCGATGGAGTAGTAGGCGGAGCGCCCCTTAGACGAGCTTCGCACCGCAAAGAATGCCAGAGCGACGATGGCGAGCACCGCACATATGGCGACGATAAGTCCAAGCTCCTCGCACAACATTCCAAACACGGTGTCGGTGTTGGCGGCAAACCTCGACTGGAGCCAACCGTTGCCCGCACCCTTGCCGAACAGACCGCCGGAGGCGCCCGCAGAGAGCGCACGGGTCTGCTGAAAGCCGGAGCCGGAGACGTCCTCCCAAACGTGCCCCCATGCCGAAAAGCGCTGTGCGACGTGCGGTTTTATTGTAAATATGAGGAAGCCACCCATGGCAGCGCCCGTGACCGCCAATGCAACGGTAGCAATGGAGCCGGAGCGCATGAAGGAGATGACGAGGAAGGTGACGAAGAATATAAGCGCCGTGCCGAAGTCGCCCAAAAGACCGAGGACGATAACGCACAGTGCCGAGAATACGATGAAAACGATAAGGTTTCGGGTGCGGAAAAGACGCTCAAGTGACGCCGCACCGACGTAGATATATGCGACCTTGACGATTTCGGAGGGCTGAAGCGTAAAGGAGCCGATGTTTATCCAAAGCGCTGCACCGTACTTGGTTTGACCCGCAACGAGGTTAAGCGCAAGGAAGGCGAGCGCAATGATCGCAACGGGGATGCGCATGGTCTTTGTGCGGTCGAGGTCACGCAGCCACCAGCCCATGAGGAAAAACAGCACCACGCCGACGAATATCTCGATGACCTGGCGGAACATCTCGCCGGGAACGGAGGAGGCTATGATCGAAAGCCCCATCGAGGTCAGGAAAAAGGCTATCGTCTCGACCTCAAAGCCCGTGCGCCTTATGCTGCGCATGGCAAAATAACAAAACCACTGCAACAGGATGAGCAGGGAGAAGCCGAGCAGAAACGACGGAATGTACTTGTCGTCCGAGGTGTATATGCAATGCTCCGCAAGCAGTATAAGCTGAAAGACGGTGAGATACATAAGCGTGACCGCAGGGTGTATGCGCTTCCAACGATGCACTCTGTGTGACTCGATGGCGGCACGCTGTGCCTCGCTTATGTCGCGGAAGCGCACCTGATTACCGGCAAGGCTTATGACGTCGTCGTCTTCAACGGGAAGACCGGCAGCCAAGACCCGTTTGCCATTGACCCAAACGCCGCCCTTCGAGAAAATGTCGAAAATGCGCCAAAACCCCTTGTCGTTGCGGACAAGGACGGCATGCACTCGGCTGACCTTTTCAAAGGGCAGACAGACGTCCGCACGGCGGGAGCGACCTATGAGATTTTCCCAGTGATTTATGAGCAGCACACCGTCGTCCGTGTGTATATAGCCCCAGATCTCGGTGGCGATCTTACCTCTGAGCATGGAGCGCATACAGCGGACAAGGACGCAGACCGCCATAAGCGGCAGCAGATATGACAGTATGTCTGCGATCGTTGAAATAAAGCCGTTCAAATTGCGTACCTCATCAAATTTAATACATATTTATTATATCATCAATTGCACTTATTGACAAGCAAGAGACATTTAATTAGAATAGCCGTATGAAAAGAAATAAGACTAAAACGTGGATAATAGTGCTCTCAGTGCTTTTTATGCTGTCCGCTGCGTGCTTTCTGATACTCAGGCTCACGGGCAAAACCGGCACCGTTGCGAACATTTACGTTGACGGAGAGCTTTACAAAAAAATTGATCTTGACGCCGTTGCTGTTGCATATGACATAGAAATCGAAACGAAATTCGGGTATAATAAGATACACGTGGTAAACGGCGGCATATCGGTAACGGAATCGGACTGCCGTGACCACATATGCATTGAGCAGGGAGAGATCGACAACGAGGCGGTGCCGATAGTGTGTATGCCGCACAGACTCGTTATCGAGATCGAGGGAGATGCGGTCGATGGATAAGACGAGGAGACTTACGCTGATGGCGATGCTCACGGCGGCGTCGCTCATCATATTCATAGTCGAAGCGCAGCTTCCGCCGCTTCTGCCCATACCGGGAGTGAAGCTGGGGCTTGCAAACCTCATAACGCTCACGGCGATGGTCATACTCGGACGCAGGGAGGCGGGGGCTATACTCCTTTGCAGGATCGTACTCGGCAGCGTTTTTGCTGGCGGTGTGTCGGGACTTCTGTTCAGCATCGCCGGAGGACTGCTCTCGTATGTCGTGATGTGCCTGCTCAAAAACGCATTTCCGGGGAAGCTTCTCTGGGTACTCAGCGTTTTCGGTGCGATAGCCCACAACGTCGGACAGCTTGCGGTCGCCGTGCTGATATCGGGAACGCCGAAGCTTGCGCTGTACTACGGTCCGGCGCTCTTGGCTGCGGGCATCCTCACGGGAGCCTTTACCGGGCTTGCGGCGATGTTTCTCGTCAAGGCGCTGTCCAAGCTCAAAAAATCGTAAACCATGCGGCTGAGCCGCAAATATATATTTGAACAGGAGATCATGTGATGAGTGAATGTACGCATGATTGCTCTACCTGCGGCGAAAGCTGCAGCGAGCGGGAGCAGCAGGATTTCAGCGCAAAGCTGAATCCCGAAGCAAGTGTCAAAAAGGTCATTGCCGTCGTCAGCGGCAAGGGCGGCGTCGGCAAATCCCTCGTAACAAGCCTGTTGGCAAGCGAGATGCAGCGCAGAGGCTATCAGACCGCCGTGCTTGACGCAGACATTACGGGTCCGTCTATACCGAAGGCGTTCGGCATCCATGAACACGCAAGGGGTACCGAGGATGCGCTCATCCCCGTGTACAGCGTCAAGGGAACGCAGATCATGTCCGTGAACCTGATCCTCGAAAACGACACCGACCCCGTTGTGTGGAGAGGTCCCGTCATCGCAGGCGTGGTGACGCAGTTCTGGAGCGACGTGCTGTGGAACAACGTTGACTATATGTTCGTCGATATGCCTCCCGGAACCGGCGACGTTCCGCTCACCGTGTTCCAGTCCCTGCCCGTGGACGGTATCATTATCGTCACAAGCCCTCAGGAGCTTGTCTCCATGATAGTGTCCAAAGCCGTCAATATGGCAAACATGATGAACATTCCCGTACTCGGCATCGTTGAGAATATGTCCTACTTCAAATGTCCCGACTGCGGAAAGAAGCATGAGATATTCGGAGAAAGCAAGGTCGAAAAGGTCGCCGCACAGTTTGGCGTCGAGCATTACGCCCGTCTGCCGATAGACCCCGCAGTCGCCGCAATGGTCGATGCAGGCGAGGTCGAGAGTGTCGGTACCGAGGAGCTTAACGGTCTTGTTGACTATATAGAAAAAGGAGTTTAAATTATGGTTATTGCAGTTGCATACAAGGATAACGAAATTTACGAGCATTTCGGTCACGCAGAGCATTTTGCCATCTACGAGACCAACGAGGATCAGACCCAGCTCATCTCCAAGAACATTATCGAGGCAAAAGAGAGCGGTCATCAGGCGGTCGCCGATCTCATGAACGAGAATCACGTTGACGTTGTCATCGTCGGCAACATCGGCACCGAGGCACGCAAGGCGCTCACCGAGTACGGCATCGTTGCGTTTGCGGGCTTCTGCGGCAATTCCGACGACGCTGCCGAGCTTATGATGAGAGGTCAGCTTCCCTTCCTCAGCGACGAGGGCGGCTGCGGCGGCGGTTGCTCCGGCTGCCACGGTCACGACGACGGCGACTGCGGGTGCGCAGGTCACGAGGGCGGCTGCGGCTGCTGCGGCTGATACACAAAGCGTAAATATTCAAAAAATGACTGCTCAAATTGAGCAGTCATTTTTTATGCCAAAACTCAAATAGACAGATTGTACAAATTTTGTCCGCAAATTTCGGCACATTTCCCGGCGACCTTGATCTTAATGTACAGACACAATCATATTGACGATTGACAATTTCTAAACTATAATATATTTATGCATCCGTATATTACAGGGGGTCAATATGAAAGATCTGAAGCACATGATTTACTTCGAGCATCTGCTCGACGAAGCCGCAAACGAGCTTTGCCTCCAAGCGGTCTCCGAGGGCAGACACGCCGTCGGCTACACCTGCTACCATATGCCGGAGGTACTCTTAAACCTTGACAACTGCTTTTCCGTCAGGCTGAGAGCGCCCCGCACCGGCTCGCTTGACATCTCGACCTACTACATGACAAACTACCTTTGCGGCTATGCAAAGGCGCTCGTCGAGCGTGGAATGGAGGGGGGCTACGCCTTTCTTTCCGCCATTGCCGGAACCGAGACCTGCTCCGAAATGAACCGTGCCATCGAGCATTTTGAGCTGCTTAGCCTCGTGAAGAACGACAAATTCTTTGTCGCTCTTGCCGACGTGCCGTTCAAGGTCACGCCCCACGGTTTAAAACATTATGTAAACCAAATTCAGAAGAAGGTGCTTGACAGACTGCACGAGAATTACGGCACCGACGTGTCCGACGCCGCAATACGCAAGGCGGTGGAGGAGCATAACGAGGTCTGCCGCATCCTGACCGAGATCGGCGAGCTGCGCAAGCTCCCCAATCCTCCGATCACGGGCTATGAGTACCATGTGCTGTGCCTCGTGTCGTTCACCTGCCCGAAAGATCTCATACTCCCCAAGCTGCGTGAGACGCAGCAGGAGATCAAAAAGCGCAAGTGCGACCCCAAGCCGTGGTACCGTGCGAGGGTAGTCGTCGTCGGCTCGGAGATCGACGATCTTGACTTTACCCGCACCGTGGAGGACTCCGGCGCTTTTATCGTCGCAGACCGCTTCTGCTTCGGCTCCTTCCCCGGCAGACAGGAGATCATCCTGAACGACGAGGAGCCTGCGCTTGAGCAGGTGTGCCGCTACTACATGGAGAGCAGCCAGTGTCCGAGATATATGTCAAAGGAAAAGGTGCAGGGACGCTACGATTACGTTGACGCCCTTGCAAAGGAATACAACGCTCAGGGCATACTCTACGAAGCGCTCAAGTTCTGCGAATACTGGGGCTACGAGCGCCCGCTTGCGTCCAACATTATGACGGAGCTGTATAAGTACCCCTCCGTCTGTGTTGACAGGGAGTACACCGGCAACGCATCGGGACAGCTCAGGACCCGTGTGCAGGCGTTTGTCGAAAGCCTTGAAATTAAGCAGATAAACAACGGCGGGGAGGTGTGAGAGATGAAAAATAAACCGAGAAACCTTGGAAAAACCTACATTGACAAGACCGGTGTGCGCAAGTTCCGTGAGTGGAGAGGCATAAAGGATACGCTTTACGATTACGCATGGTGGTGCGTCATGTGGAAGGACATGATAAAGTTCGTCCTCAAATCGCCCGTACAGGTCGTTAAGGGTATATTCAAATACCGTTGGATGCTTACATATCTCTCGCTGCCGCAGTTTCTTGACCGTCAGCTTGAGGGCATGAGGGGCATACAGCTCAAAGCGGGACACATCCTTTACGACGTCATCGTAAAGCACACGATAGACATCATCGGTACCGAGTTTGACGCAGACCAAAAGCTCGGAGGCGACAAGGCACTTGCCGACCGCATAATCTGCTTTGACGAGCTTGTCCCCACCGAGATCATGGCGGGCTTCCCGAACCTAATCGGCATCCCGGTTCAGACCATTCCCATCTTCCTCAGCTCGATGATAAATCAGCACATTTCCGAGATCTATCTCGACTCCATCGAAAACTTCGGCGTTCCGGCGGACGTCTGCCCGCTTCCGTCGGCGGAGTCGGGAATCGCCATCGAGGGCGATTACCCCATATTCGGAAAGTGCTTCATCTCCTGCAATATGCCCTGCGACGGCAGCGTTATGACCAGTGCGTATCAGGACAGATACTTCAAGCTCCCGACCTACTGCCTCGGCGTTCCGCTGCGCTATAACGACGAAGTCGATGCACAGGAATACGCCATCGAGGAGATAAAGGGCTGCATTGCCTTTATCGAGGAGCAGACGGGCGAGAAGTTTGACTGGGCTGCATTCAAGACCGCAATGGATAAATATAACGAGGTCACGCAGTTCCACTTCGACCTGTGGGATATAAACCGCACCGATTACCCGCAGGTGACGGGCAACGTGCCGTGGCTGTACCGCATGTACTCCTTCCACCTGCACGGCGGCATGGACGACCGCTTCCTCAAGGCGGACGACAAGGTCCGTAAGCTCATGGAGGACGGCTATAAGAAGAAGCTGCCCTGTACATTGGAGATGCGCCACAAGGCGCTCGTGTGGTCGTGTCCGGCTAACTACTACACCAACTTTGCAAACTGGCTTGAGCAGTGCTGGGGCATCGTCTCCGTCATGGACATGGAGACCCACGTCGGCAACGTCATGGTCGACACCTCGACGCAGGAGGGTCTGCTTTTGGGACTGGCGCAGCTTTATCAGCGCACCACCATGCGCAAGCACACCAAGGGCGGCTACAAAAATGCGCTCAACGAGATGTGGAGCATAGCCGATGCATTCAACTGCGACACGATAATCATGTACGATCAGATCTCCTGCAAGGGAATGGACGGACTTCAGGGTATGTTCGACGAGCAGGCGAGAGACCGCAACATAAACTTCATTTGGGTGCAGCAGGACCTCATGGATCCGAGGACCATATCCCGCAGGGATATGCGCAATCAGGTAAACTCCTACATGACCTCCGTTCTGCGTGAGGAACCCCTTGACCCGACGCTCGTTGACTTCGACGACTGCGACGCATTTTGATACGGAACCGTACAAAGACCGACACCAAAGCTTTGGTGTCGGTCTTTTGTGCAATGTGCTGCAATTATTTTTGTTTACTTTAGCGTTTTGACGGTATATAATGCCTTTGAAAAGACTGAAAGCAAGGTGCGTGAATACCATTGAAGAAAATGACGAGAGTTGCGCTCATAACCTCCGGCGGAGACTGCCAAGGGCTCAACGCCGCCATGCGAGGCATAGGAAAGGCACTTTACAATAGGATAAGCGATCTTGAGATATTCGGTATGTACGACGGTTACCGTGGGCTCATCGACGGCGACTACAAGTTCATGGAGCCGAAGGATTTCTCCGGCATTCTAACCGAAGGCGGTACCATACTCGGCACCTCAAGACAGCGCTACATTCCGGGAAAGGACATCGTTGACGAGGAAGGCAACAGCCTCATCCCCGCCATGAAGGACACCTACAACCGCCTAAACCTCGACTGCCTTGTCATCATGGGCGGCAACGGAACGCAGAAAAGCGCAAAGCTTCTGATGGATGCGGGAATGAACGTCGTGACCTTGCCCAAGACGATAGACAACGACATTTGGGGTACGGACGTCACCTTCGGATTCCAGAGCGCGGTGGACATTGCGACGAACGTTATAGACTACATCCACTCGACCGCAAGCTCCCACAGCAGAGTGTTCCTCGTGGAGCTTATGGGCAGGGACGCAGGTTGGCTCACCCTAAACGCCGGCATCGGCAGCGGTGCGGACATTATCCTCATTCCGGAGATACCTTATGACATCAATAAGGTGACGGAGGCGATAGAGCGCCGCCGGAAGATGGGCAGTGCCTTTTCGATACTTGCCGTGGCGGAGGGAGCCAAGAGCATCGACGATCAGGTGCTTACCGAGGAGGAGAGCCGCCGCAGGCGTGAGGAGTCGAAGCATTCCACTATCTCCTACGAGATAGCCGACCATATCGAAAAGACGCTCGGCAGGGAAGCGAGAGTCACCATCCCCGGTCATTATCAGAGGGGCGGTCCTCCGTGTCCCTACGACAGAGTGCTTGCCACACGCTTCGGTACGGCCGCAGCGGAGCTTATCGTCAACCGCAATTACGGTAGAATGGTTGCCATGCAAAACGGGGAGATCGTTTCTATCCCTCTGGAGGAAGCGGCAAGTAAGACGAAGTTCCTGCCGCCGGATCACCCCCTGATCCAGGTCGCAAGGGACATAGGCATTTCATTCGGAGACTGATAAAAAGCGGAGATAAAATGAAAAAAACATATTTAAAAGCGGAATTGTGGGACAGAATGCAGCATCTCATGCGTCGCTATTACGACGGGATGGAGCATTCCGCCCTGTACTATGACGGTCACATTGACGAGGACGTTTTCAGAAAAGCGCTCGTCCACATGACGGACAGCGTTCCCGTTCTGCACAGCAGGTATTGCAGCGGTCTTGTGACGCCGCACTGGGAGGTCTGCGACTACTCGCCGGAGGACATTCTCGTCGTTCGGGAGAGCGAGGACCTTGAAGCGGACACCTTCCGTTTCTTTGACAACGTCATTCCCGCAAGCAGCAATTTGCAGTACCGTGCAGAGCTTCTGTATCATGAGGACAAGACCGCCGTGCTGCTGCTCATAAACCATATGTGTTTTGACGGCGGCGACTATGCGTACTTTATGAACGCCCTCTGCGCAAGCTACAACAGACTGCTGCGAGGCTTAGAGCCGGTCGAGGTAAAAAACGGCAGCCGTGCATATCACATGATGTACGAGGGCATGGACGATGAAATGCGGCGCAAGGTCAAGGGACTTTACCGCAACATCAGCGCAACGAGCGAGAAGCACCATCTTCCGTATGCAAAGCGCAGCAAGGACGATGTGCAGATCTTTGTCCGTCGCAAGATAGACCCTGAGCTGTTCGTGCGTATGAAGGAAGCCGGAAAGCGTGACGGCGCTACGGTGAACGATGTACTTCAGGCGGCGTTTATTCGTTCGCTGTACGAGATATGCCGTGTGCCGGAGCATGACGGCATACACGTCTCGAATATGTTCGACCTGAGAGCGCATATACCGAACGCACACAAGATCACCGGGCTTACGAATCACACGGGCTACCTGCAATGCTCCGTCGAAAACAACGAGCCGAGTATGCACGAGATGGTCAAAAAGGTGAGCGAGGGCATGAAGAAGGCGAAGTCCGACCCCTATGCGGGAATGTACGGCATACCCCTTTTAAAGCTTGCCTACACCATTTTCCCCGAAGTGCTTGCCAAGACCGCAATACGCATCGGCTACAAAAACCCGCAGTTCAGCATAAGCAACATCGGCGTTTTAAAGGGCGAGATGCTCTCGCTCGGAGACGCAAAGCTCTATGACGCATTTGTCACGGGTACCGTGAAGCATAAGCCCTATGTGCAGCTCTCGTCGTCCACGCTCAACGGGACGATGAACCTCATAAGCACCGTCAAGGGCAACGACGAGGACAGAAAGCTCATCGAGGCGATGCTCGATTGCGTGCTTGAGGAAGTAAGACAGTACGCAGAGGAATACAGCCTTTGCGCCGCAAACTGAATATAAAAATGCGATGCAGCAAAGCTGCATCGCATTTTTTATGTTCTTAATATCCGAAGGGCTTTTTCTGCTGCTTGCACCACGTTCTGAGTACGAAGCGGGTGGGCAGAAGCTTTACGGCGAGGACCTGAAGCCTCTCCGGGAAGCCGAGTATCGAGACCGCCTTGCCCTTGTGCATATCCCGAACCGCCTTTCTGATGACCTCTTCCGGTCCGTAGTAGCGGTTAAAGTAGCTGACGGTGCTGTCGTGTATGGCGTGGCTGAAAAACTCGGTCTTTATCCAACCGGGGCATACCGCCATGACCTTGATCTTGCGCTCGCAAAGCTCGACCCTCAGCGCCTTCGAGAAGCTGAGAACGTATGCCTTCGATGCACCGTAGACGTTGATGTACGGCACGGGCTGGAAGGAGGACATCGAACCCATGTTGTAGATCTGCGCACCGTCGGGCATATAGGGGAGGGTCACATAGGTCATCCCCGTCAGCGCACGGTCGTTAAGGTCGATTATCTGGAGCTGCTTTTCCATGTCCATTTCGGTGTAGGTGCCGAAAAGACCGAAGCCTGCGGCGTTCACAAGCACCTTGACGCAGGGCTTTTCCTTATCCAAAAGCTCGGCAAAGACACGGAGACTTTCGCGGTCGAGGAGATCGAGCGCAATGGGACGGATCTTTGCACGCACCTTGTCCTGAAGCTCAAGCAGCCTGTCCTCTCTGCGGGCGATGACCCACAGCTCGTCAAGCTCCATATCCTTGTCTATCGCATAGACAAACTCTCTGCCCATGCCGGACGAAGCGCCGGTGATAACAGCAACATTCATCGTTTAAGCCTCCTTTGCTTTTATAAAGCCGTGCAGTCCGACGGTGAGCATATCGGCGAGGGAGCGTGCAAGCACCTCCGGCGTTACGGGGTAGTCGCCGAGAAGCCACATATTGTAGGTGTGCATGACGCCGCCCGAAATAAAACGGGCGCAGACCTCGGCGATCTCTCTGCCGCCGAACTTCTCGACAAGAGCCTCGTCCTCAAGGATAAACTTCGTGAGCCAGTCCTTGAGATTTATGCCGAGGTCGTAGATGTTTATGAACTTAAATACCCGCTTTGCAGGGTCCTTACTTGCAAGCATGAACTCCGCCGCCATGAGCATGATGGGGTAGGGGTCCTCCGCAAGCTCACTTGCTTTGTAGTCGCCGAACAGCGTGTCGGCGTGGGCGTAGAGATCGTCGATAAGCGACTGGCGCACGTCCTCAAGATTCTTGAAGTGCGCATAAAATGTGCCTCTGCTTATATTCGCTCTCTTGAGCAGCTCGTTTACGGTTATGCTTCCGAAATCCTTTTCATACATAAGCTCAAGCAAGGCGTCCTTTATCGCCTTTCTTGACTTTTCAACCATCCTGTTAGTGCCGGCCATAAGTACCCTCCGATCAATATCAGTC
>CAVDMS010000034.1:0-16295 GCA_963610045.1 Bacteroidaceae bacterium | reverse complement strand
CAGTTTTGCCGGAGCGGATTTTTGTTCGGGCAAGGCAAAGCCCGCAGGGAATACTCGGCGTATTGTCAAGGGTTTTAACGCAGCACGGGCGAAAATCCGCCCGTCAAAACCGACAGAGGTTCGACTCCCGTCAGCTTAACGATGCTGCAAAAATAAATCGGCAAGGCTCTTTTGAGACTTGCCGATTTGTGGCGCAGAAGGAGGGATTTGAACCCTCGCGCGCTTTTTACACGCCTACTCCCTTAGCAGGGGAGCCCCTTCGGCCTCTTGGGTACTTCTGCATAACCGCTCAAATATAATAGCATACGGGAGCGCCTGTGTCAAGAATTAGTTTCCGCAAAAAGTCGCAGCGCATCGGCATAGCCCTCAAAGCCCCTTCCGACTATGCTCTCAAAGCAGTAAAGGGCGGGGAAGGAGCGCTTTCTGAAATCCTCCCGTGCGTTTATGTCGGTCAAATGCACCTCAACGGCTAGGATGCCGACCGCCTTGAGCGCATCGAGTATCGCAACCGAGGTGTGAGTGTACGCAGCGGCATTTATTACAATGCCGTCAAAAGCTCCGTATGCCGATTGTATCTTGTCAACGATCGCTCCCTCGTGGTTGGACTGGAAGATCTCAACGGAAAGTCCCAAGTCAAAAGCGGTTGACATAATATAATCGCATAATGCTTTGTAATCCTGTTTGCCGTATATATCCGGCTCACGGATGCCGAGCATATTGAGGTTCGGACCGTTAATAACGAGTATTTTCATTTTAACGCCTCCATTATCTTTGCGGCACATTCGGCGGCGCTGCTGCCGCTGACGGTCAGATCGCACCAGCTTCTGTAGAGCGGCAAACGCTTCTCCGCCATATCGTAAAGCGAGCCTGCCTGAGACAGGGGACGACCGTCGGTCGGAAGCTCGGATATGCTGCGGTCAAGGAATACAATAACGCCGTTCTGATGCAGAAGGCTATAGTTTTCGGGGCGCAGGATCACACCGCCGCCCGTGGAAATGACGTTGCCGCCTACTTTTGTTATGTCAACCAAAATCTCGGTCTCAAGCTTCCTGAATGCAGTCTCGCCGTAACGTGCAAAGTATTCGGGTATCGTGCAATTGCAGCGTTTTTCAAACTCGGTATCGCAATCTATATGTCGCATTTTTGTAAGTTTACATAATTCTAAACCCGCAGTCGTTTTGCCGCAGCCGGGCATACCGATAAGCACGATGTTCCGCACACGGCGGAGCAGACTGCCATATGCATCCTGAAGCTTTTTCTCCGAAACCGAAGCTCCCGTAAAGAGCCGCACTGCGGCAGCTGCCTGCGCTGCAAGCATGAAAAGACCGCCCGCTGCGGGGATGCCGAGACTGTCCGCATCGCACAAAAGTGCGGTTCTGAGGGGATTGTATATGAGGTCGAAAACCCCGGTGCATTTATGAAAGCGACTGAGATCAATGAGCCTTTCTCCGTTGTTCGGATACATTCCGACGGGGGTTGCGCTTACGATGATCTCGGCGTCATAATAATTGCATAAGTTTACATAATTCACCTCACCGTTTCTCGTGACGGTGACGATGGAAGCTGCATTCAGATCACGCAGAGCAGCCCTGACGGTGGGAGCGACACCGCCGTTTCCGAGGACAAGACACTTCTTTCCATCGATTGAAATGCCGCTGCTTTCGATGAGCTTCATAAAGCCCGAATAGTCAGTGTTGTAGCCTATAAGCCTGCCGCCGTCGTTTACAATTGCGTTGACGCTGCCGATCTCGGCTGCGGTCGGGCTAAGCTCGTCGCAGTAGGGGATGACGGCCTTTTTGTAGGGGACCGTGACGTTTATACCTTTAAAATTCTTCTCGCCGAAGAAGTCGCAAAGCTCCTCCGGCTCCTTTTCGATCAGAGCGTACTCATAGCCGCCGAGCATCCTGTGCAGTTCGGGAGAGTGGCTGTGCGAAAGCTTTCTGCCAAGCAGTCCAAACTCAGTCATGTCCGATCATCTCCTTTTGCCGTGCCTTTGAAATATCAAATATCTGCCGATACAGGTCGCGAAACTCCGGCGGTACGCCGTCAAGGACGCTGCGCTCACGCTCGGCATCAAGTACGGGCAGCCCATGCTCACGCTTGTAGTCCGCAATGTCGGAGCAAAGCTCCAGCCGCTCCTTCAGCAGCCCAATGATCTGCGCATCGGCAAGGTCAATTTTTCGACGTAGCTCCGAAAGCTCCTGCGTGGCACAATCGGTTAACATAATATCATATAACGCAATGGCTGCCGCACTCTCGACTACGGGCGGAGTGCGAAGCGCAAAGCAGGCGTCGTGCCTGCCGGATATGTGCAGCTCCACGTTTTGAAGCGTTTTGAGATCGACGCTTTTTTGCGCTTTCGCGATCGACGGCGTGGGCTTAAACGCAACCGAAAATCGGAGCGGCATGCCGTTTGTGATGCCGCCCAAAACGCCGCCTGCGTTGTTGGAAAGTATCTCGACTTTGCCGTCTTTCACAGAATATTGGTCGTTGTTTTCGCTGCCGAGAAGCGCAGCGGATGCAAAGCCTGCGCCGAATTCAATGCCCTTAACGCCCGGAATTGCAAAGATCAGCTCTGAAATGTGAGCGTCGACGCCGTCAAAAAGCTCACCTCCGATGCCGGAGGGAAGTCCAAAGACGCTGCATTTTACGATGCCGCCGACGGAGTCGCCGAGGCGAGCGGCAGCCTCGGCATCCTTGCGCAGATCGTGACCCGGCAAAGGGGAAACGACCTCGGTGCAAAACGTAATTCCACGGCGGCTCAGCTCCTGAATGACGATGCCGCCCGCAATGCACAGGGCTGCGGTCATCCTGCCGGAGAAGGGACCGCCGCCGGACATATCGTAGTCAAGACCGTACTTTTGCCATGCCGCAAGGTCGGCATGACCGGGGCGGGGAACGGCGGTTAAGTTTACATAATCTTGACGCTCGACGTCATTGTTCTTAATCACGGCACGGACGGTACCGTCCGTCACGCCGTCGGTTAGCCCCTGAGTAAAGATCGGAATGTCGTCCTCACGGCGCCTGCTGCACAGCGGATCGTTTCCGGGACTGCGTCGCCTGAGAAAGCTTTGCAGCGCCGCATCATTGACGGCAAGTCCCTTCGGAAGCCCGTATATGCACACGCCAAGCTCGCTTGCGTGCGAAGCGCCGAAGATCTCGATCCTGAGATTTTTTCCGCAATAGACACTCACAGAATTTGCCCTCCGAGTGATTTGAAGTCATGGATGAAGTCGGGGTACGATTTTGAGATGCACGAAACGTCGTCGAGGCTTGACGGCGAGGAAGCGGCGCAGGCGGCGATGACCGCCGCCATTGCAATGCGGTGATCGTTAAATGCCGAGAGCGCAGCGCCGGAAAGTTTGCCGCCGAACACCGTAAACGCATCGTTTGAGAGCTCGGTGCGTATGCCCATAGAGGTTAACATAACATCTACGACACGGAGCCTGTCGGACTCCTTAAAGCGCAGTCTCGAAGTACCCGTAAAGTGTGTTTCCGCAGCAGCGGCGGCAGCCAAAACAGCAAGGGGAGGGAACAGGTCCGGAACGTCCGAGACGTCTACGGTGACCCGCCTCGGACACGGTGCGCAAGGGGTCACCGTCCCGGAATTCGAGACGGAAAAGCCCATGGTGCGGAGTATATCAAGTATGCGTCTGTCACCCTGTTTTGAGCTGCAAGACAGACCGTCAACGCTTATGCTGCCAAGCCCCATGGCGCTTGCGCAGAGCCAGAATGCCGCTGCCGACCAGTCGCCTTCGACCGTGTGTAGGGGCGGGAAACGGTAATCGCCGGATACGGAAAAAGTGCTGCCAATTTGGTTTACATAAATATTAGACAATCGCAGGTAATCAACTGTAATATCAATATAATTTGCCGAAACGATAGGCGATATTATGTTAACTTCTCCACCCCCGACAAGCGGTAGTGCCATTAAAAGACCGCTTATAAACTGCGAGGAGACCGAGCCGTCAAGCTCATAGCGCCCGGCTGCAATTTTGCCGCTCACACGGATAGCATCACCGCACTGCACAATGGATGCACCGTGCGCACAAAGCACTTTGCACAGCGGTGCGATAGGGCGCTGTGCAAGCTGCGGTGAAAGGCGAAACTCGGCACTGACACCGAGTGCGCAGACGATGGGCAGCAGGAACCTCAAGGTGCTGCCGCTGTCGCCGCAGTCGAGGATAACGCCGGACCTCGGAGCCGACCTGTCAATGGGGATGACCATCTCGCCGTTAAACTCGGCGCCGAGCGTCTCAAGGCAGTGCTTGGTTAACATAACATCGTCGCAGCCGCTCAGAGATTTGACGGTACTCGGAGAATCCGACAGAGCGGCGCATATTATCGCCCTGTGCGAACAGGATTTCGAGGGCGGCGCTTTCACGCTGCCGTTTAAGGTCGAAGGAAAAATAGTCGCCATCTCAGTCACCGAAAAGTATGGAGTGAAGCTCGGAGCAGCTTACGGTTTTCAGCTCGCACGAACCGAGACCATTGTACAGCACAAGGCGCACATCGTCTCCACGGCGCTTCTTATCATTCATCATTAGTTTACATAATTCTTGAGTGTCAACGTTCAGCTCAGTTGGCAGACCGTGAGACCTCAGATAGGTGCAGACATTGTCTGCGTACCGAGACATGACGGTAAGACCGATAGAGAGCGCCTTGCCGTGACTGAGTGTAAAATCGCTTTGTTTTTCAAGGGCATGAGCGATCGTGTGACCGAGGTTCAGATACGTTCGCATACCCTCGTCACGCTCGTCGCCTTCAATATAGCTGCGCTTTGCATCAAGCGATTCGTATATGATCTCCTCCGTTTTACTGTCGGAAACGGAGAGCAAATTAGGTTTACATAACATCGCATACTTTGCGACCTCGGCATAGCCGTCGCAGAGGTCGTCTGGAGAAAGCGTACTGAGTACATCGGGGTCGCACAGAACCGTGAGCGGCTGATAAAATGTGCCCACGAGATTCTTTCCGGCGCTCAGATCAATACCGCACTTGCCGCCGACGGAGGAATCGACCATCGAAAGCAGCGTCGTGGGTATTTGGACAAATCCCACTCCACGCATATAGCTTGCCGCCGCAAAGCCTGCGATATCCCCGGTGACGCCGCCGCCGAGGGCGACAACGCAGTCGCTCCTGCACATATGAAAGTCTGCCATCGCATTGAGGAGGACGATATAGGTGTCGGTGTTTTTGTACTTTTCGCCGCCGGGATAGACAAAGCACTCGGTCAAAAAGCCTGCATTTTCAAGGCTTTGACGCACAGTACCTGAGTAAAGCCCCGACACGGTCTCGCCGCAAACGACCATTGCACGGGTACCTCTGCTTACGCTGCGCACATACTCGCCGCAGTGCGAAAGCAGACCACGTTCTATGAGAACGTCGTAGCCCTTTCCGAGGGAGATCCTCAGTCTTCGCATGACATGACCGCCTTTCTGACGGCAAAAAGCTTTTTGCACAGAGCGTCGAAGCGCTGCGGCGTAAGCGCCTGCGGACCGTCGCACCGTGCGTGCGCCGGGTCGTTGTGGACCTCGATCATAACGCCGTCCGCACCTGCGGCGGCAGCCGCAAGCGCCATCGGCTCAACGTATGCCGATTTCCCGGTCGCATGGCTCGGATCGACGATGACAGGCAGGTGACTGCGCTCCTTGATGACGGGTACCGCCGAGAGGTCGAGCGTGTTCCTTGTTGCGGTCTCGAATGTGCGTATGCCTCGCTCGCACAGAATAACGTCGGCGTTACCGCCGGACATGAGATACTCCGCCGATGTCAGAAGCTCGTCTACGGTGTTCGACCAGCCACGCTTTAAGAGTATTGGCTTGCCGCAGCGGGAGAGCGCCTTTAAAAGCTCCGTGTTCTGCATATTTCGTGCGCCGACCTGTATGACGTCAACGTCCTCAAAGAGCGGAAGCTGAGACATATCGAGTATCTCGCTCACCACGGGAAGCCCCGTGAGGCGCTTGGCTTCGAGAAGAAGCGGGATGCCGTCGCTGCGCAGACCCTGAAAATCGTATGGCGAGGTGCGGGGCTTGAACGCTCCGCCACGCAGAAGGGTCGCTCCCGACGCCTTGACCGCCGAAGCGATGCCGCACACCTGCTCACGGCTTTCGACGGAGCAGGGTCCTGCGATCACGGCAAAGCCGCCGCCTCCGATGCTGACACCTCCGACCGATATGACGCTGTCGTCGGGATGGGAGAGCCTGCCTGCGAGCTTGTACGGAGCGGTGACCGCTTTGACGGACTCCACAAAATCGAGACTTCTTATATAATCTGCGGCGAGCGCCGATGCATCGCCGACGACGCACAGAACGCTTCTGCAGTCGCCGGGAACGGAGACGGCCTTGAGACCGCAGCTTTCGATATATTCGCACAGCGACTGCTCCTCTTTAAGCGCCGCATGAGGGCGGAGTATGATTATCATGGATATACCCCCGTTAGTTTAATCATTACATTATACAACAGTTTCCGACTCCAGTCAAAACGAAAAACAGCGATCACGAACGCTTTGGCAAAAAACACTTGACAATGCGTCGCCTTGTGATATAATTCGGTACACAAACTCAATACCTTATCAAGAGCGGTGGAGGGAACGGCCCTGTGAAACCCGGCAACCTGTCATGTGGCAAGGTGCTAAATCCGGCGGTGATGATCGAAAGATGAGGAATGTTATCAGGTATCAAACTCCGCCGCAGGGCGGGGTTTTTTCTTTGCCCTGAGCCTCCCTGCGATGCGCTTTTGAGAGTAAAAATTTAATTGGAGGATAATAAAATGAGCAAAAGGCTTTTCACTTCCGAGTCCGTGACCGAGGGACATCCCGATAAGATCTGCGACCAGATCTCCGATGCGGTGCTGGACGCAATACTTGAGCAGGACCCCGACGGCAGAGTTGCCTGCGAGACCACGGCTTCCACGGGTCTTATCCACATCATGGGTGAGATCAGTACAAAGTGCTACGTTGACATTCCCAAGATCGCAAGAGATGTCATCCGTGAGATCGGCTACGACAGAGCAAAGTACGGCTTTGACTGCGACACCTGCGGCATAATCACGAACATCGACGAGCAGTCTGCCGACATCGCTCTCGGCGTTGACAAATCGCTTGAGGCGAAGGCTCAGGACGACGGCGAGCTTGATAACGGCGCCGGCGACCAGGGCATGATGTTCGGCTATGCCTGCAACGAGACCGAGGAGCTTATGCCCCTTGCGATAAGCCTTTCCCACAAGATCGCAAAGCGCCTTGCCGAGGTCAGAAAGAGCGGCCTTGTCGATTACCTCCGTCCCGACGGCAAGACGCAGGTCACGGTCGAGTACGACGACAGCGGTAAGCCTGTCAGAGTCGACACCGTGGTGCTGTCCACTCAGCACGCAGCCGAGGCTTCCCTCGACACCATCCGTAAGGATATGATAGAGCTGGTCATCCGTCCCTGCATCCCCGCAGAGCTGCTTGACGAGAACACCAAGTATTATGTAAACCCGACCGGACGCTTTGTCATCGGCGGACCTCAGGGCGACTCCGGACTTACGGGACGCAAGATAATCGTCGATACCTACGGCGGCAGCGCACCCCACGGCGGCGGCGCTTTCTCCGGCAAGGACCCGACGAAGGTCGACCGCAGCGCAGCCTATGCAGCACGCTATGCCGCAAAGAACATCGTTGCAGCCGGACTTGCCGACAAGTGCCTTGTTCAGCTTGCATATGCGATCGGCGTTGCACGTCCCGTGTCCGTCATGGTCGATACCTACGGCACCGGAACGGTCTCCGACGAGAAGCTTGCGGAAGCGGTAAACACCGTTTTTGACCTGCGCCCGACGGCGATAATCCGTGACCTCGACCTCAAAAAGCCCATCTACCGCAAGCTCGCAGCCTACGGTCACATGGGACGTACCGACCTCGGCGTGCGTTGGGAGGATACCGACAGGACCGAAGCGCTCATAGCGGCGGTGAAGTGATGCATATTCCGAGCTGTGAGAGCACGGAGCTTGAGCTTTTGGGCTTTGACGAGGCGCTGAACGGACGAAGCTTTGAGGGCTACGACCCGGAGCGTTGGCTATATGTGCCGGATCACTACTCCGATTACCGTTACATCCTCGGAACGAGGGGAGTAAATCCCCTCATCTGCATCGGGATAAACCCCTCGACGGCTGCGCCCGATGCGCTCGACAACACGCTCAAGAGCGTGGAGCGTATCGCAAAGGGAAACGGCTACGACAGCTTCATAATGTTTAATGTATACGCACAGCGGGCGACGAACCCCGACGACATGGACAGGATACCGAACGGCTTCCTGCACACCGAGAATATGAAGGCGTTCCGCTACATACTCTCGAATGTGGGCGAGGGGCATATGCCTGCGGTCTGGGCGGCATGGGGTACCATTATTGAAAAGCGCCCGTATTTGCGTGACTGCCTGTGCGATATGTTGGAGATCGGCAGAGGCTACGGCGCACGTTGGCTGTCGGTCGGCAAAAGGAGCAAGAAGGGGCATCCCCACCATCCGCTCTATCTGAGGAGCGACGCCGTGACCGAGGATTTCGACATTGACGCATATCTTGAGGTGATTAAATGAAAACAAAGCTGCGCCTTGCCGTCTGTCAGATCAGGACGGAGACGGATAAAAATGCGACCATGGAGAAGGCTGCCGCCATGATAAAGGATGCAGCTGGCAAGGGAGCCGACATTGCGGTGCTTCCCGAAATGTTCAACTGCCCGTATTCGAGCAGGTACTTCAGAAGCTTTGCCGAGAACGAAAACGGCGAAAGCCTTGTCGAGATGTCACGCTGGGCAAAGGAAAACGGCATCATCCTCGTCGGCGGCTCCGTGCCGGAAAAGGACGGGGATAAAATGTACAACACCTGCTACGTTTTTGACCGTGACGGTGAGCTTATCGCAAAGCACCGCAAGGCACATATGTTCGACGTTCAGATAGAAAACGGAGTCTCTTTCCGTGAATCCAAGCACTTTTCACCCGGAAACGAGATAACGGTGTTTGACACGGAGTTCGGTAAAATGGGCGTTATGGTGTGCTTTGACATACGCTTCCCGGAGCTGTGCAGGAGCATGGCGGAAAGGGGCGCTAAGCTCATATTCTGCCCGGCGCAGTTTAACATGACGACGGGACCTAAGCACTGGGAGCTGAGCCTCCGTGCAAGGGCGATGGATAACGAGCTGTTTTTCGTCGGAGCTTCTGCGGCACGCTATAAGGGCTTTGACTACGAATGTTGGGGTCACTCGGCGGTCGTCAGTCCCTTCGGCGACGTGATCGCCTCCTGCGACGAGAAGGAGAGGCTCATGCTGTGCGACATCGACCTTGCGGAGGTGGACTCGGTCAGGCAGCAGCTTCCGACCTTCCTTAGGCTGCGTGAGGATCTGTACACCGTGTCGAAATAGTCAATATCGACAAAGTTTCCGGCGGCGGAGCGCAAAGCTTTTGCAAAACGCCGAAACTGAAAAAAGGGCTTGCCAAACCGACGGCAAGCCCTTATGATATAGAAAAAGATTTTTAAGCAGGTCCCGTGAGGCCGGCAAAGTCGCTCATATTGCAGGGTCGTGCATTGGCACGTCTGCGTTTGCGTATCTTGCCGGAGGCGGCAGGATATTTTTTTATGCTAAAATAAGAAATGTATGCCCGGAGGCAAAAATGGAGATAAAATCAAAGCTCATGGACGAGGCGGCGATGAACCGTGCGCTCATGCGTATCTCGCATGAGATCGTCGAAAGAAACAAGGGAGCGGAAAATGTCGTTCTGCTCGGAATAAGGCGCAGGGGAGTGCCGATAGCGAGGCGCATCTGCGAAAACATCGAAAAGATCGAGGGACAAAGCGTCCCCTGCGGCGAGGTGGACATCAGCTTTTACCGTGACGACCTCACGAAGCAGAGCGATATGCCGCAGCTTAAATACACCGACTTCGGCTTTGACATAAACGACAAGGACCTCGTGCTTGCGGACGACGTGCTGTACACCGGCAGGACCGCAAGAGCGGCAATCGAGGCGGTGTTCTCCGCCGGGAGACCGAGAAGCATCCAGTTTGCGGTGCTTATCGACAGGGGACACCGTGAGCTGCCCATAAGGGCGGACTACGTCGGAAAGAACGTTCCGACCGCCAGAAGCGAGCTTATCGAGGTGCGGCTGCCGGAGTATGACGGCGACACCGGCGTATATCTTTGCGAGATCGAAAAATAAATATAAAGAGAGGCAAAACGATGAAAGAAAAGAAAGCGATCAGCGGCCCCGTGTACGATGCCCGTACACTTGGAGCAGGCAAAATGGGCATTTTGGGACTTCAGCATATGTTTGCGATGTTCGGTGCGACGGTGCTTGTGCCGACTCTCACGGGACTGAGCGTTTCGGCGACGCTGCTGTTTGCCGGTCTCGGCACTCTGCTGTTCCACCTCATCACCAAGGGCAAGGTCCCTGCGTTCCTCGGCTCGTCCTTTGCGTTCCTTGCGGGCTACTTCGCAATAGCCCCCAACGGCGAAAGAGAGCTGCTGCCGTATGCCTGCGTGGGCGTTGCGGTTGCGGGACTTATGTACGTCATCCTGTCCGCTTTCTTTAAGATATTCGGTACGAAGAAGGTCATGCGCTTCTTCCCACCGATAGTCACGGGACCCATCATCATCGCCATCGGTCTGACCCTCTCCGCAAGTGCGATAACGAATTGCTCTAAGAACTGGCTCATAGCCGGCTTTGCGATACTGGTCGTCATCGGCTTTAATATGTGGGGCAAGGGCATGACCAAGATCATCCCCATCCTCCTCGGCGTAATAAGCTCCTACGTTTTTGCGATAATCATTGATCCCGCAGAGAGAACTGCGGTCGCAAACGCCTTTAATGACGCAAGCTGGGTGGGACTGCCGTTCCAGTGGCAGGACACCGTGTTCGGCCTCTTCGGCGGCAAGGTGGATAAGGAGCTTCTCGTGACCTCCATCGTCACCATCGTTCCGCTCTCTCTTGCGACCATGGTCGAGCATATCGGCGACGTCTGCGCAATATCCTCCACCTGCAAGCGCAACTACATGGATGACCCCGGTCTGCACCGCACGCTTTTGGGCGACGGTCTTGCGACCACAATGGCGGCGCTCTTCGGCGCACCCGCAAACACGACCTACGGCGAGAACACCGGCGTTCTGGCGCTCTCCAAGGTCTATGACCCCAGAGTCATCAGGATCGCAGCGGTGTTTGCGATAGTGTTCTCCTTCTGCCCCAAGTTTGCGGCGCTCATCACCGCAATGCCGGTCGCAACGATAGGCGGCGTATCAATGGTGCTTTACGGCATGATCTCCGCAGTCGGCGTCCGCAACGTCGTGGAGAACAAGGTCGATTTCTCCAATAACCGCAACGTCATAATCGCAGCGCTCATACTCGTGCTTGCGATCGGCATCAAGTACTACAACGCAAGCGGTGCAATACAGATAGGCAGCATAAGCCTTTCGGGACTTGCGGTCGCATCCGTCGTCGGCATACTCCTCAATGCGATACTCCCCGGCAAGGATTACGACTTCGAGCAGGAGTCCGAAGGCTCCACCTCCGTAAACTTCAAGGTCTGATAGAAGGAATAAAAAAACAGGCAAGCATCGCTTGCCTGCTTTTTTTATTCCTTATCTGCGACCGCATCCGCACTGAAGGGACAGTTTTGCAGCGCAAGAAGCTTCGTCGTGAGAAGCTTTGAAAAGTTTGCGATGACTGCGGTCAGCAGCACGAAGCTCTGTATCCCGGCATCGACATCGCACACGGCGTCGGTGTCCTGAAAGGTGTCCTTTGCGACCTCCTCCACAAGCCCTACGAAGAAGTTCACCGAATCGGTGTACTGCCGGACGAAATCGGTGTATGCGCTGCGTATCTCGTCCTCACTCAGCCCGGAGGGGATGATCTTTTGAATCTCCGACATCGAAAGGCTCTGCTTCAGTGAGCAGATCATAATAAGGTACGCAATGTGTATGCGCTCGTACTTTTTTCGGTTTGGCGGGGGCATAATACCCGTGCGCACATAGTTGTTGATGGCGCTTGTGGTTATCACCTGCTCGTCGCTGTCCTGCGGGAGGAAGGAGAGATACTGCGCCAAGAGCGTCTGCACCTGATCCATGTAAAGCCCAAAGTCGGGAAGCTGCTCCCACTCTGGCAGATTGTGCTTATGAAGATAGTTGCTCCAGCGCCGCAGCTTGCCGGAGATCAGCTCGTTATCGTACATATTACCAACCCCTGTTGCTTGATATTAACATTATACGATATAATTTGTCATATTGCAAGAATAATTGAATATGAGGTTGACAAAATGAAAAATATTATATAAACTAATGCAGAACACAAGATAATAAGGAGGGACAAATTATGTCCTTTGTGATCTCAACGGATTCCTCGGCAAATCTGCCGTATGATATGATATGCAAGTGGGAGCTGTCGGTGGTGCTGCTTTCCTACTGCGTTGACGGTGAGGAGAAAAACTGTCTCAATCTGTCCGAGTTTGACGGACACGGGTACTATGCCTCGATAAAGGGCAAAAAGGTCAGGACCTCGATGGTGAATACCATGCAATACGAGGAGACGTGGAGAAAACACCTCAGCGAGGGCAAGGACATACTTTTCCTCGGTATGTCGTCCGGCATAAGCGGAACGTATCAGACCGCCGTGGCTGCCGCAGCAGCGCTTTCCGAGGAGTTTCCCGAACGCAGGATAGTGACCTTTGACACGCTTGCGGCCTCGCTCGGCGAGGGAATACAGGTCATACATGCCGCCTACTGCCGTGACAGGGGCATGAGCATCGACGAGACCGTGGACGAGCTTAAAAAATACCGCTGCCGTATGCATGAGATTTTTATGGTTGACGATCTGTTTCACCTGCACTACGGCGGCCGCCTGACGAAGGGTGCGGCAGTGTTCGGTACGGTGCTGAACATAAAGCCCATACTCACGGACGACGAGCAGGGCAGGATAGTTCAGCACAGCAAGGTGCGAGGCAGGGGAAAGGGCATTAAGACCCTTGCCGAGGACTTTGCCGCTCATGCCGACAGGAGCAGCCCCCTGCCGGTCGGCATTGCTCACGCCGACTGCCCGGAGGACGCACAGCGCCTTGCGGATGCGATAAAGGCGGCAGACCCCGGCAGGGAGGTGCTGACCGTTTGCTACGAGCCGGTGACGGGGAGCCATGTGGGTCCTGCCGCACTTGCGCTGTTTTATATCGGGGACATGACCGAAAAGCCGCAACAATAAGAAAGATAAAAAAGCTCTCCGAAGCAAAACGCTTCGGAGAGCTTTTTTCTATGTATCATGCTTCGTCTGCCGCAATTTTCAAAATTGCCTGCTTTAAGCGGAATATCTGCGTTGCCTGACTGACGTTCAGTGCGTCAAGCTGAGCGTTAAAGGCTTCGATCGCCTTGAGCTGGGACTCGGAGAGCGGGGACTTGGTCATGCAGCGCTGCTCCTCGGCGCTGATAAGCAGGCGGTTTGCCTCCTCGTTTGCCTCGTCCAGCACACGCTGAGCCTCCTCGTTTGCCTCCCGAACAATGGCGGCGGCTATCTGCTTTGCGGAAAGGAGGGTATCTCCGATCTCGGCTCTTGCCGCTTCGACCTCCGCATTTGCGCTTTTGAGGCGTTCGTTCTCCTCAAGAAGCTCCCTTGCCCCGGCGATAAGCTCGTCAAGGCAGGCGTTTACCTTATTTGCGTTGTAATATTTCTGCTTAACGATATCAAAAGCGATACCGTCAAGGAATTCTCTCGTGATCGCCACTGAAGTCACCCCTTCTAAACTGCTATAAGAATTTTAGCAGATTTGCACAAAAAATGCAATGAAACATTTTTGTAATAAATGTTACGAAAATATTGACAAAATGTGAATTAACAATTACAATTGAACAGAATCGCACTATTTGTTAAATAGTGATAATAAGGAAAGTGTATAAGGGGAAAACACTATGAAAAGAACCGCATTAGTCATTTGCAGCATCCTTCTCATTCTCGTTTCACTCTTCGGTCTCGTCTCTGCCGGACTCGGCATAAAGGACGGACTGGCGATCAAAAAGTACAAGGAAGAGGACTCCAAGGCTGCCGACGTTGTCGGAGAGCTTGAGAAGAACATCAATGAGCTTAAAAAGAACGAGCAGACCTATCTTGACGGCATAGTCGCCTACAACGAAGGTCTTGCGGCCTATGCCGACGGCAAGGCGGCCTACTCCAAGGGTCAGGCAGACCTCGCAGCGGGTCAGGCACAGATCGACGCAAACACTCAGGCGTACAATGAGGGCAAGGCTTTGCTTGAGAAGATTCAGCCTCTCATGCCGTATCTTGAGCAGTACAAGCAGTTCCGTGACGGAAATCTTCTGAACCTTCCCGGCTTCAGCACGGCGCAGGGCTGGTTTATGGCAGTGGTTCGTCCCGTTGCGGCAAGAATGGGTCTCAGCATTCCCGACGACGTTACCGACTTCCCCGCATATATGCAGGACATGGTAGCACAGGGTCAGGCGCTCTTAAAGCAGTATGAGGACGGCCTTGCAGCTCTTGAGCAGGGCAAGAAGGACCTCGCAAGCGGCGCTGCGGCACTCAAGGAAGGCGAAGCGGCTCTTGCTGCCGGCAAAGCCGACATCGACACCTTTGAGGGCTACATGGTCATGATCGACGAGTACACCATGGTGTGCTTCAAAAACTCTCCCGTCTACCGCTTTGGCACCGACGAGATCGTCGTTGACGGTCCGGAACAGATGCTCGGCTCCGATTACAGCTGGTACAAGACCGACGAAAACGGTCAGCCCGTCATCATGCTCAACGGCGCACCTTACCCCGACCTTGACAAGTGCCTCGTGGTCTGCTCCACCTTCCGTCAGAGCGTTGACAACCACGTTGCAAGCGTTGAACACGAGCTGTACATGAGACTCGGACTCTACATTGCAATGATAATCACCTGCATCCTCGGCGTCGTCGCAGGCGTGAGAGGCATCTTCGGCAAGGGCTCCGTGCTCGGTATCGTCACTGCGGTGCTCGCTATCGCAGCAAACGTCTTCGGCGCCTGCACGGGCTATGCTCACTACATATACCCCACGAGGGACATGGACTCTGCCGGCAACTACATTAAGGACGCAGCGGGCGAGTACGTCCACAGCGCTTCCGGTGACCTTCAGTTTGCGGCACTTATCGTGCTTGCGGTCGCAGCGGTGCTGTTTGCGGTCGTTGCAATAGTAAACGCCAAGAAGAAGGCGGAAGCCCCCGTCGAGACCGACGAGGACATCTACGAAAAGGCATAATCTGAATAATAAAAAATTGCACAGCCGACAGGCTGTGCAATTTTTTATGCCTTATAGTTTCCCATCCTGCACCGCACGCTGCGAAGTCCGCTTCGCTTTATGCCGAGGAGCGAGTCCATCTCGTCGGCTGCGTTTTCGTATGCGCTGTTTTGATGATGAACGATTATGTAGTCTGCGTCCTTGATCTTCCCCGAAACCTGCTTGCAGAAGCTGCGCACGGGGGCGGCGAGCGAAAACACCCAAATGGGAGAGCATACGGTCACATGCTCTATCCGTGAAAAGTCAATGTCCGGCGTTTCGATGGGCATTGCCCATTTGTGCATCCCGTAGCGCCCGCACCACCAAAAGCCCAAGGTGCCTTCGGTGCGCTCGGTCGAGCGTATCTCGTAGAGCGCAGCGCCGGTGCGGTTTGCCTCCTCGAAGGCAAGCTTCTTAACGTAGCCCATGCGGGAGAAGTAAACGACGAGCCGTTCGGGGTTTTTGCCGACATTGGGGTAATCGGCAGGATCGAACGAAAAAGCCTCCTGCTTTGAAAACACCCATGCGGCGTAGCCCGTGATCGCCTGTGCAAGACCGAAGATGAAGTATGCCGTGGACATGAAATTCAGCGGAAACATATAGAACTGAATGCATATCCAAAGCATGAGCGTGACGCCGAATACACCGCCGAGGATGACGCCTGAGCGCTTGCGGCGCAAAAGCAGCACCGCCGCCGTGAGGTTTGTAAGCCCGTTCACTATGAGCAGAGCAAAGCCGGAAAATGTGAAGTCGCAAAACAGCGTATCCGCAAAGGGCAGCACCTGAAAGTAGGGTAGCATGGCGTCCATACCCATCGCCTTGCCGCTGGGGTCAATGAGCATCCCCGCAGCGCCGCAGACGGCGCCTATGCCCACAAACAGCGTCCAGAATATCAGGATGCGCCGTGCGGTATTATATCTCGATCTCATAAGAATACTCCTCTCGCATATTGCAGCGACCTGCAATATGGAACAATGATGCATCAAAACAGCATCGCTTAAGCATAAGGGGAGCATCCGAACTCCGCCTCTGCCAAGATTTTTTG
>CAVDMS010000033.1:0-16683 GCA_963610045.1 Bacteroidaceae bacterium | reverse complement strand
CACAATGAGTGCTGCTGCGATTATCCGGCAGTCGTCAACGAAGATCGCATCAAGTGCAATGTAGGCGAGAAAGCCCGGAATACAGGCGACGACGACCTTGAACCACATCGAAAACACGTCTTTTCTGATGACGGGCTTCGATTTATCCTTGCTCTGGAACGGCCACATCTTATCCCAAAACAACACAACGACCGCAAGTATTGCGCCGAGCTGAATGACGTACATGAACAGCTCTTTAAATTCGGCACTTTCGTTGAGCTTTATAAACTCATCGACCAAGATAAGATGTCCCGTACTTGAGATGGGCAGCCATTCGGTTATTCCCTCAACTATGCCGAGGATAATTACTTTTATCGCTTCAATAATTTCCATGATCTATAATATGCTTCTCCTTACAGCAGCATGACATTTGCTTTTTCGCAAAGCTCGACGGTGTCCTTATCCCAAATCGACGCCTGAACCTCACCGATATGCGCCTTGCCGAGCAGCAGCATGGACAGTCTGGACTGACCGATACCGCCGCCGATGGTGAGAGGCAGCTCACCGTTTAAGAGCATCTTGTGATACGGAAGCTCTCGCCTGTCGTCACAGCCGGAGAGTCTGAGCTGTCTGTCCAACGCTTCGGGATCGACTCTGATGCCCATAGAGCTAAGCTCAAAGGCACAGCCCAAAAGCTCGTTCCAGAACATGATGTCGCCGTTTAAGCTCCAATCGTCGTAGTCGGGCGCTCTGCCGTCATGCGGTTTGCCGGACTTCAGCGCACCGCCGATGCCGATGATGAATGCGGTCTTATGCTCCTTGAGGTATGCGTTTTCACGCTCCTTCGGGGTCTTGTCGGGGTACATATCCTCAAGCTCCTGCGACGTCACAAAGCTTACACGGCGCTCAAGCTTGCCGAGGCTGCCGAGCTGCGGATAGATCGCCTGCATGGTGTCCTGCGTGTCGCAAACAGCCTTCACGATGTCCATGACCGTGAGCTTAAGGTAGTCGAGATTGCGGTTTTCCGCAAGTATGACCTTTTCCCAGTCCCACTGATCGACATAGATTGAGTGAAGATTGTCAAGCTCGTCCTCGTCACGGCGTATTGCGTTCATGTCGGTGTAAAGTCCCTTACCGGGGTAGAAGCAGTAGCGCTTCAGCGCAAGACGCTTCCACTTTGCAAGCGACTGCACGACCTGTGCGTGAGCGTCGGAGCGCAGAATGTCAAAGCTTACGGGGCGCTCGTAGCCGTTGAGGTTGTCGTTAAGTCCGGAATCTGCCTCGACAAACAGCGGTGCGGACACTCGGTAGAGGTTCAGCAGCGCACCGAGCCTGTCCTCAAAAAGGCGCTTTAAGAGGCTTATCGCCTTCTGCGTATCATAGACGCTCAGTATACTTGAATATCCTTCGGGTATGAATGACTTCATCAGAGTGTTTCCTTTCAAAAATAAAAATGCCCATCGCAGGATGGGCTTAATAAGCACTATCCGTTTTGTGTGTCGTCAAGCATGGCGATCATTTTGCCGTAAATCTCCTCGGCAGAGCGTTTAAAGCCTGCTTCTATGCGTTTAGCCTGCTCCTCACCTGAGCAAAGCAGCCTCATGCGAATAATCTCACCCTTGCCGTCATCCATCGCAAGCGTAACAAAGCAGCCGTCGTCGGTGACCTCGTGTTCCGCCGTGAGCATCGCCAGTCTGCGCAGACGCTCCGCCTCCGGTGCAAGGAGCTTCTCCGCCTTCTTGCGCACGGAATACGGCAAGCTGCTCTCGACCGTCTCACAGTTTGCGGCGCCTTTATCGGTAATTTTGTAGCCGCACTCACATTCCTCAACCTGCCCTGCGTCCACAAGCTCGCTGAGGCAGTCGGAGAAATCGAAGTAGCCCACTCCCCCGTCGCACTGCACAAGCTCAGTAAGCATGCTTCTGTCAACAACTCCGGGCAGTCTCCGTAATATAAACAGTATGAGAAGCTTTATATCAAGCTTTTCATGTATGAATCCAAATCCCTCGTTCATGTTACGCTCCTGAAATTTAGTCAATATATTTTATTACATTTGCTCAGTCTTGTAAATGCTTTTGGCACAATTTTTCCCCATGAGCATACACTGTAGTGAAGTTTTTCTTCAAAAACATTTATGGAGGTATGCTTATGGCAGACAGGATCGTTCCTGGCCCGGTTGACAGCAATGACTGCATCAAAGAGGCCGTCTGCATAAACACTCGCAAGATACTGGATTCCTGTCGGGACAAAGACTGCGTTGAAGACCTGCGTGTCTACCCCACCGCAAGCTCTGCACCCTACATAGATAACGCCATCAGCGTAAGAGCACGCTGCGCAGAGCTGCTTTATTGCAGCGTTAACGTTGAGGAGATCTGCCTCAACAGAGGCTACTACACCGTCGATGTGACCTACTTCTACCGTGTCACCGGCGAGACCTTCCCCGGCAACATGACGCTGACGGGGCTTGCCATCTTCGACAAGCGTGTCATGCTGTTCGGCAGCGAGGGTCGGCTCAAGACCTTCGGTTCATCCGATTCCCCCGTGAGCGCCGACCGTGATATGCCCTACGCCGTGGTCGATGCGGTGGATCCCATCGCACTGCACATGAGCATCGTCGATCCCGGTACGGAGCCGACCACCGAGGCTCGTGACATCCCGCAGTTTATCCGTGACGAGTTCGGTGAGGACATTCTGCTCGACCGTCCCGGCCGGCAGCTCAGCGTCACGCTCGGTCAGTTCTCGATAATCCGGCTTGAGCGCAACACTCAGCTTCTTATCCCCGCATACGATTACTGTATGCCGGAGAAGGAGTGCATCGGCTCGACCGAAGACGATCCCTGCACCATGTTCTCACGCATACGCTTCCCGGTGGAGGAGTTCTTCCCTCCCGACAGCATCGAAAGCTGCGACGACTACAGGTCGCTGACCTAATTTTAAATCTCGGTAATACGCCCGTATTACCGAGATTTTTTATATCATTTCCTTATTACGATGTTGTCCTTGTCCTTGTATATCGCGTTTTCGGGAACGGTACCCCGCACGCAGGAGGTCGGGTAAACGCTTGCGTGCCGACCGAGTACGGTGCCGGGATTGAGAACACTGTTGCAGCCGATCTCGACAAAATCGCCGAGCATTGCGCCGACCTTCTTGCGCTGCGTCTCGATGCTCTCCTCCCCGTCCTTAATGACGACAAGGGTTTTGTCGCTCTTGACGTTCGAGGTAATAGAGCCTGCGCCCATGTGCGACTTGTAGCCAAGCACCGAGTCGCCCACATAGTTGTAGTGCGGGGTCTGAACGCCGTCAAACAGCAGGGAATTTTTAAGCTCCGTGGAGTTTCCGACGACAGCGCCCTTGCCGACTATTGCGCTGCCCCGTATAAAGGCACAGTGCCGAACCTCGGCGCCGTGGTCGATGATGCAGGGCGCCGCTATATACGCCGAGGGGAACACCTTTGCGTCCTTTGCGATCCAGACATTTTCCGAGACCTCGTCATATTCGTCCTTGGGCAGCGTCGCTCCGAGGCGGACGATGTAATCTTTAAGCTCCGGCAGTATCTCCCACGCATAGGTTTTTCCGCAAAAGAGGTCCTTCGCTATGGTCTTTGAAAGGTCAAGCATTTCGTCAATTTTATACATATCACTTCACCGCTATAAGCCTTCCGCAGCGTTTCATTGCTTCAATTATCCTGTCAACGCAGGCGTTGCAGGTCTCGACGCTTCCCGCTTCGACCATGATCCTCAGCAGCGGCTCGGTCCCGCTCTTGCGGAGCAGCACTCTGCCCTCGCTGCCAAGCTCTGCGCCTATCTTCTCGACCTCCGCTTTGACTTCGGGGTCGTTTAAGGTCTCGTCCTTGTCATCAACGACGACGTTTTTAAGCACCTGCGGATACATGACGACAGGGGAAGCCAACACGGAAAGCGGCTGCTTGCTCTCACACATAGCCTCCATGATCTTGATCGCAGTCAAAAGACCGTCGCCGGAGCTTGCAAGCCTACCGAAGATTATATGTCCCGACTGCTCGCCGCCGAGTATGTGGCCGTTGCTGCGCATATTCTCGGCGACGTACTTATCGCCGACGGCGGTCTTTTCGTAGCCGATGCCGATCTCGTCAAGCGCCTTGTAAAGACCGAGGTTGCTCATAACGGTCGTAACGATCTTCTTATTGCCGAGTATGCCGCTGTCCTTCATGTACTTTCCGCACACATAAAGGATGTGGTCACCGGTGATTATACCGCCCTTTTCATCCACGGCAAGGCAGCGGTCGGCGTCGCCGTCAAAGGCAAAGCCGACGTCGAGTCCCTTTTCCAACACGAAGCTGCGCAGCTTCTCGATGTGCGTAGAGCCGCAGTCTACGTTTATATTGATGCCGTCCGGGTTGTTTGCGATGACATAGGTGTCAGCACCGAGTGCGTCAAACACGCTCTTTGCCATCATCCATGTGCTACCGTTTGCACAGTCAAGTCCGACCTTTTTGCCCTTGTAGGAGCGGGTCGCCAGAGAAATGAGGTAGCCTATGTAGCGGTTGCGCCCTGCGGAATAGTCAACGGTGCGCCCGATCTTCTCGCCGACGGCGTAAGGCAGTGTGTCTTTTTCGCCGGACTGCACTCTGTCAATGTACTCCTCGATGCCGCCTAGCATCTCGTCGTCCATCTTTTCGCCTCTGCCGTTTATGAGCTTGATGCCGTTGTCGTAGTAGGGATTGTGCGATGCGGAGATCATTATGCCGCAGTCGAAATCGTCCGCCCTTGCGACGAAGGAGACGCTCGGAGTGGTGGTGACGTGGAGCAGGCAGGCGTCGGCGCCGGAGGCGGTAAGCCCTGCGCAAAGTGCGGATTCAAACATATAGCTTGAACGTCTCGTATCCTTGCCGATTACTATTCTCGCCTTGTGGTCTCTGCCGTAATACCAACCGAGGTATCTTCCTATCTCAAATGCATGCATGACGGTCAGTCCGACGTTTGCTTCGCCTCTGAAGCCGTCCGTCCCGAAGTATTTACCCATTTTTATATTCCCCTTTATATTCCTCTTTATATTTTTGCCGCCGCTTCTTCGTCGAGGCAAAGTATCATATCCCTGTGCATTTGCAGCATAGCCGCAGGCACATCGGTCATGGTTTTTCCGTAGACAAGCTTATGAACAATATCCGCTTTCTCGCTGCCGAACGCCGCAAGAATTGCGGTTTTGGATTCGCAGATCGTTTTAAGTCCCATAGTCACGCCAAAATACGGGACATTTTCAAAAGAGCCAAAGCGCTCTGTCCCCGCACGCCTCGTCACCTCGGTGAGCATGGCGATATGGGTATGGCTGTCATATGGCGTGAACGGCTCGTTAAAGCCGATACAGCCGTTAAGCCCCATGCCGAGCAGGACAATGTCTATCCCGCCGTGCTCTGCGATAAGTTCGTCATATTCGTCGGGTTTTGCGGGGTCCGGCGAATGTATATGCGTGATCCCGAGCTTGGAGAAGAGAGAGGATTGGAGAAGATGTAAAGAGGTTTCCCCGGAATCAGCCTTAGGAACTACATAGTCGCAAAGATTAAAAAACACCGCATTTTCGCAGCAGTTTCTGCCGCAAAGCTCGGAGAATATCGGCACGAGGCTTTCGTCAGCCGTAAAAGACAGAACGCTTTCGGGTTTTAATGTAAGCCGCTCCGCCATCATATCGGCAACGGTTTTCGAAATATTCTCCTTACTGTCAACGATAATTTTCAAAAAATCACCTTCATTACTGATAATTTGCCGACTGCCGGAGAAAATAGTCCGGGAGGCGGTCAAAATAGCCATCATATTTATTCGCACCGTAATACTGTATTTTGCTATACTCGTATCCATGCGCATCATGGGAAAACGCCAGCTAGGCGAAATGGAGCTGAGCGAATTCATCGTTGCGGCGCTCATAGCGGACCTTGCCGCCACGCCGCTTCAGGACATCGGCATACCGCTGTTAAACGGTCTTATCCCGATCGTCACCCTGTTTTGCCTTGAAGTCATAATCGCCGGCGTTTCCCTGAAAAACATACGCTTTCGCAGTCTTGCATTCGGTAAGCCGGAAATTCTCATAAGAAACGGAAAGATCGACATTGAAAGTATGCACAAAAACCGCTTCACCCCCGACGAGCTGATGCAGGAGCTGCGGTCGCAGGGCATCGAAAGCTTCGACACCGTCTCCTATGCGATACTTGAGACCAACGGCAAGCTGAGCATTATACTCCGCAGCGAGGAGCAGCCCGTAACGCCGAAGCAGCTGAACCTGAATGTCTGTCAGTCCGGCTACCCGCACATTATAATAAACGAAGGGCGGGTGCTGGATAAGAACCTGCACCTGCTCGGACGCAGCGGCAATTGGCTCTATAACGAGCTGAAACGCCGCAGCATAAAAGACCCCAAGGACGTTTATCTGCTGACACTTTCGGATCAGGGCGAGGTTTTCTGCCAGCTCGGAAAGGACGCAAAATGAAAAAGGAGCTTATTGCGGCGCTGCTGCTCATACTTCTGTTTTCGGGAACGCTGGTGAACATCGGCGTAAACGACAAAATGATGCAAAGACTTGACGCCGAGGTAAAGGACGCATACGACAGCGCCGCTTCCGGCGACTGGGAAAAGGCGCAGCAGCGCCTTGATACTGCGATCTCGCACTGGCTGTCCATGGACGGCTACACGCACATTTTCATCCGCCACTCGGAGATAGACGCAACGACCGAGGCCTTCTACTCCATGATGTCCGACCTATGCGCCGAGGACTCCGGTTCGCTCGAAGGCTCCTACGGTATGCTCCACGCACAGCTCCTCTCCCTTATCGGGATGGAGCATGTCAGCATCGGCAGTATTTTCTGATCAGTTCTTGTCGCTGAGGAGCTTAGACAGCTCGTCCATAAAGGTATTGATGTCCTTAAAGCTCCTGTAAACCGAGGCAAAGCGGACATATGCGACCTCGTCAATGTCTTTAAGGCGCTTCATTACCATCTCGCCGATGTCAACGGTGCTGACCTCACGCTCAAGCGAGCTTTGAAGCTCCTGCTCGATCTCATCTGCGATCTTCTCAAACTGGGTGTACGCAACGGGACGCTTATCGCAGGCACGGGCAACGCCGTTTATTATCTTCGCTCTGTCGAAGGTCTGCCTCGAACCGTCCCTCTTGACGACGACAAGCGGCATATGCTCGATGATCTCATAGGTGGTAAAGCGCTTCTGACAGGCAAGGCACTCTCTGCGGCGGCGTATGGTTGCGCCCTCCTCCGCCGGACGTGAATCTATGACCTTACTCTCCTGATAGCCGCAAAAGGGGCATTTCATATCGGTTTCCTCCATATATGTATATCGTTTTCATTTATTGGTGTATTATAACACACTTGCCGTCACAATTCCACTCCATTTTGTGTCTGAACAGCTTTATAAAACTCGTCTCTTGTCATAATGACGTTTAAAACCTGCAAAAGCCCGTCGGTACTGAGCTTTTCCGGCAGCGAAAGCCTGCGCTTCAGCTCCGCTCTCTTTTCCGCACTGCCGGGCTTTCCCGTAAGTCCCGCTGCGTACATATCCGCTTTGCTGATCTCCGGGATCTTTCGCCCTTCGCAGTCGTCCATCGTGGCGCCGCAGCTTCTGAGCGCTTCAACAATCACTTCCGGGCGCATCCCCTCAACGCCGAGCTTGCCCTCGCACGAGGCTTTGCTTTTGCGCTTTTCCTTACCAAACACATCCGGAATGTACGCATTTTTGATATATTCGGGCTTAATAAAGCCTTTTATGCTGTTTCTGATGAGAAACCCCGCTCCGTCGGAGTCGGTGAGAATGATTATCCCACGCTCCTGCGCAAGACGGCGCAGGAGGCTGCGCTTCTCGGAATCGTTGAATATCCCGAAGCCCCCGGTCTCGATGACCGTGGCATCCACGGCTTGCAGCACCGTGTTTTTATCATAGCGTCCCTCGACGATGATGACCTCAGACACTCTGTACATTTGAGCCTCCCACGGCGATACGCAGCACGCACTCCTTTAAAAGCGACGCCGGATCGTCGCCGCTGCTTTTGAGCTTGTAATCGGTCTCGGCGCAAAGCTCCACCGCATCGGCAAGGCTTTTCGCCGTGAAAGCGTGCGCCGGGCGCATGAGCTTTGTCGCCTGAAAATCATATTTCAGTCCGCAGGTCTTCATCACATAGTCCTTGCCGAGACCCTCGTCAATGGCAAGGCGGGCCGCATACAGTCTCCGCATCTGGATGCCGATTATCGCAAGTATCTGAATAGGCTCGTTATTTTTATCCGCAAGCAGCTCACCCAAAAGTCCGAGAGCTGCGTTATACTCACCGGCGGAGAGGCGGTCGGTCATGTCGAAAACCAGCGCCTCCGGGATGTGGTGCGCAACGGCGTCCACGTCGGCGACAGTGACCTTGCTCCCCTGCGCATACGCCGAGATCTTGGCGATTTCGGGTATGAGACTGTTCATCAGCTCACCGCTGACGCTTATGAGCCGTTGTGCTGCGGGAAGCTCTATCTCCTTCCCGTCCGCCGCAAAGCGACGGACTATCCAGCGTATGAGCTGCGACCCGTCCTGCGCCGAGAACCTAAGCTCCTTGCACAGCGGCAGAAACGCCTTGTACAGCTTTAGGCGCTTGTCCGGCTCAAACTCCGACGGCTCGGTGAACACCACCGTGCAATAGTCGGGAATGTCCTTGAGTATCTTTATAAGCTCCGTCGTGCTTGCCTCCGGCAGTCTGTTGAGGTCAAGTCCGTTGACCTCGACGAAGCTGCGCTCGGACAGAAACGGCATGGAATCCACCGCCTCGGACAGTGCGGGAATGCTAAAGTTTTCTCCGAGTCTGTGGTAGCTGAAATCGTCCTCGGCGTCCGAAATGCACGCCTTTTTAAGCTCGTCACGGAAGCAGGAGGTCAGATAATCCTCCTCGCCCCACAAAAAGTACAGCCGCATGGGACCTTTTTCTTTTAGCTCCCTGACCGCCGCAGCGTAGCTTATTCTCTGTTCGTCCTTCTTTTTTGCCATCGTTTTCTCCTAAGAAGCCTTAATAACGACTCTGCCGTCTAAGTCCGTCCTATGTATCTCGACGCCACGAAGCTCAAGCAGGGTCAGCACTCGGTAAGACGGATGCCCGTAACTGTTATAGCCGACCGAGATTATCGCATCGGCAGGGTTTGCCTCGTAAAGCAGCTCCGGTGAACAGGAGTAGTCGGAGCCGTGATGCCCGACGACCAAAAGGTCGGTACCAGAAAGGTTGTTGTCCCGCACGAGCATTTTCTCGACCGTCTGCCCTGCGTCACCCGTAATGAGCGTGTCATAGCCGTCGAGCGAGACCGTAAGGAGCAGTCCCCTGTTATTGGAGCCGCTTCCTCTGTACGGTTTGTAGAAATACAGATCTATTGCGCCTTCGCATATCGTCTCCGCACGTCCGGAGCAGTAGATCTCCGTTCCGTATTGCCTTGCAAGCGCTCTGACGTTTCGGTACGCCTTGGCGCTGTCACCGTACTTTGCCGCCTCCGGCAAAATGATCCTGTCAACGTCCATAAGACACAGCAGCTTGTGCAGCCCGTTAACGTGGTCGCTGTCAAGATGCGTCAGCACGAGGCAGTCTATGTGCGTCCGCCCTCTTGCGGAGAGGTACTGCGCAAGCTCCGCTCCGGCGTTCGTGAGCGTACCCGAACTGCCGCAGTCCACCGCAACGGTCGAGCTGCCCCGTGTGAATACGATGCACTGACCGCTTCCGACGTCGAGTGCGGCGACGGTACCCTCGTCACGGCTGCCGACATACGCCGTGCCTGCGATCAGGAGTACAAGCGACGCAAAGCAAAGCGGCAAAAGTATCCGAAGCTTCGGGCGCTTTCTCAGCACAAGGCACAGAGCAAAGGCAAGGTACAGTGTGCAAAGCCACACCAGAACCGCCTTGTTTTCAACATACAGCGCAGAGTACGGGAGCCTAAGCACGAGCTTTGCGGTGCCTGTGATATAGCGCACTCCGTAAGACGCAAGCGACGCCGCAAACATTGCGACAGGCAAAGATATAAGCGCAACGGCACAAATCACGATGCCGGATATGAAAACGAAGGACACCACCCACAGACTCAGAACGTTCGTAAGAACCGAGTACAGCGAAACGTACCCGAAATGCACGGCAACAAGCGGCACGGTAAAGACCGAGACCGCAAGCGAGCTTGAGACCGTTCCGGCTGCGTAATCCCCAATGCGCCCGAGGTTAGTGAGCTTGTCTTTAATGGTATTATACATGGGCTGCGCAAACAAAACAATACCCGCCATAGCGCCGAACGAAAGCTGCAAGCCCACACTCCCGCAGGCAAAGGGGTTAATGAGCAGGATAAGCGCCAAGGCAAAGCCGAGCGAGGTGAGCGCATCGTTTTCACGCCCGAAAATGGGCGCCAAAAGCAGCAGCGTCTGCATTATTCCCGCTCTGACTGCGGACGGCGGCGCTCCGACGACCAACACGAACATCCACACAAGCGTGATGCAGAAGCACGCCAAGGCTCTGCGATTTCCGAAAACAAGCTGCAAAAATCCCACGAGGAACGCAACGTGCATACCCGAAACCGCAATGATGTGTGCAATGCCGGACACCGACATCGCCGTATTCAGCTCAACGTCGTCATGCAGCTCGCTTTTGTCGCCGACGATGATCGAGAGCATGAACGGCGCCGTATCGTCCGGGTAGATGTTCAATATTATCTCCCTGAGCTTGAGCGCAATGCTCTCAGGCAGGTATTGAACTTCGCCGCCGGAGCGCTCAATAATGCGAATGTCTCCCGCCAAGGTCGCATTTGCGGTAAGCCCCTTTGAGAGGTTATAGTCGTAATACTCACCGTATTTCATGCGGGCGGACTTGAATCTAAGCTCCGCCTCCACAATGTCGCCGGGACAAAGCTCCGGCACATCGAAATCATACGACGCAACGTAGGTCGAGCTTTCGGGCAGGTCCTTTTCACGCAGCGACAGGTGCAGGATCACCGAGTTGTCGGTATGTTGCGGGTAGTCCTCGACTACCGCACGCACCCTCAGCGTCTCGCCCTCAAGCGCTTCGGTCGGGTAAAGCAGCCGCTCGGCAGTGAGCTTATAATAGCACAGCCCGAACGCCGTCGGCACGAGCAGCAGTAATATTCTTTTTCTTGTGTTTCCTTTAAACAGAAAACCGATCAGCGACGCCGCAAGGCACACGAGCGCCGCCATGTACAGGCTTTCTCCGTCGATAAGATAATGTGCGGAAAATACACCCGCCGAGAATCCTGCCGTGAGGCAGGCAAGCCTGCGTATCCCCTTCAATCATATCACCCACGCAAAAAAGCAGAAAGCTTGGGACTTTCTGCTTTTTTCTTTTATATTTATGCCATTCCCTCGTTGAGCTTTTTGCCGCCCAGCAGGTGGAAATGCAGGTGCTTTACGGTCTGTCCTCCGTCCTCGCCGCAGTTGTTGACGACTCTGTAGCCGTTTTCGAGACCTTCGCTTTTTGCGATCTTTGCTATCGCTTCAAAGCACTTGCCGACAAGTGCGGAGTTTGAGCCGTCTATCTCGTCGGCGCAGCAGATGTGCTTTCTCGGCAGCACGAGAACGTGTACCGGAGCCTGCGGATTTATGTCTCTGAATGCGTAGACGTTTTCGTCCTCATACACCTTGGCGGAGGGGATCTCTCCGTCGATTATTTTGCAAAACAGGCAATCGTTCATGGTTTTACCTCCGTATCATATTCCGAGCTTTTCGGCGACGAAATCATCGACCACCGCAAGCGCATTATCGGTTTTCAGCACGTTGCTGCTGCCGCCCATTGCGGAATCCGGCTTACCGCCGCCCTTGCCGTCTGCTACGGCAGCGACGGTCTTTACAAGCTCGCCCGCCTTGATGCCGGCGTTTATTGCCTCCTTGCCGCAAACCGCAAGGAAGCTCACCTTGGCATCGTTCACCGCAGCCAGCACCGCAACGGTCTTGGGGTCCTTATCCTTGAGGAAGTCGCCCATCTTGCGAAGGTCTGAAGCATCGACGCCGGTAAGGGTCTGAGTGAGGACCGGGAAGCCGCCGATCTTCTTGGCTGCAAACAGGAAGCGCTCGGCGTCGGAATTGATTATTCTCGACTTCAGGCGGTCAATGCCCTGACGCAGCTCTCTCATCTCACCGACAAAGCTCTCGGTCTTGGAAATAAGCTCGGAGGGCTTTACCTTGAGCAGCGCAGCCGCACGGTTCAGCTTAAGATTAGTTTCGTTTGCCATGTCAAGGTACTTCTTGCCGCAGACGGCATCGACCCTGCGAACGCCGCTTGCAACGGAGTACTCGCTCAAAATGCGGAAGGGTCCGACCTTTGCGGTGTTGTCTACATGCGTGCCGCCGCAAAGCTCAACGCTGTAATCGCCCATGGAGACGACTCGCACAACGTCGCCGTACTTTTCGCCGAAAAGTGCGGTAGCGCCGCTGTTTTTTGCGTCCTCTATGCTCATTTCCTTGGTGGTTACGGGCATGCCCTTTAGCACGGCATCGTTTACCAAGGTCTCGACCTTTAATATCTCCTCCGGGCTGAGTGCGCCGAAGTGCGTAAAGTCAAATCTCAGGGTGTCGGCATCGACAAGAGAGCCTGCCTGATGAACGTGGTCGCCGAGGGTCTCACGCAGTGCGCTGTGGAGAAGATGGGTCGCCGAGTGCGCTCTGGAAACTGCACGGCGGTGTTCCTCCGAGACGCTTGCAACAACGCTCTCGCCCACGGACAGGGAGCCGGAGCGCACGACGCCGTAGTGCAGGAACTTATTGCCCTTGTCCTTCTTGACGTCGGTGACTTCAAAACGGGTAAGCTGTCCGTTTTCAATGTCCTCGATGCTGAAGCCGATCTCGCCGACATCGGCAAGCTGACCGCCCATCTCGGCGTAGAACGGGGTCTTGTCAAGCACGACTATGCCCTCGCAGCCCTCGCACAGCTCCTCGGTAAGCTCGTTTTCGCAGACGAGCGCAAGCACCGTTCCGGTGTCGGTAAGCTTATCGTAGCCCGTGAACACGGTGGGCGTTGTGTCAAGTCCGAGGTCGATGCCCGCCCAGCCGAGGTCGCCGAGGGCTTCCCTCGCCTTTCTCGCTCTGATGCGCTGATCCTCCATGAGTTTTGCAAACTCATCGGAGTTGAGCGTCATACCCTCGTCCTCGATCATCTCCTGCGTGAGGTCCACGGGGAAGCCGTAGGTATCGTAAAGCTTAAAGGCATCGGCGCCGGAAAAGACGCTCTCGCCTCTGTTCTTGTGACCTTCAAGTATTGCGGAGAATATCTGCATACCTGCGTCTATCGTCTTTGCGAAGCTTTCCTCCTCGCTCTTGACGACACGGGTAATGTACTCCTGCTTCTCGGCAAGCTCCGGGTACTGACCCTTGCTCTCGCCCACGACGGTCGCAACAAGCTCATAAAGGAACGGCTCATTGACGCCAAGGAGCTTTCCGTGTCTTGCGGCCCTTCTGAGCAGACGGCGCAGAACATAGCCCCTGCCCTCGTTCGAGGGACGCACACCGTCGCAGATCATAAACACGGCGCTTCTGATGTGGTCGGTGATGACACGGAGCGACACGTCTTTCTTATGGCTCTGACCGTAGGATGCGCCCGTAAGCTCCGTGACCTTGTGGGTGATGTTCATAACGGTATCGACGTCGAATATGGAATCGACGCCCTGGCACACGACCGCAAGCCTTTCCAGACCCATGCCGGTGTCGATGTTCTTCTGAACAAGCTCGGTGTAATTGCCCTCACCGTCGTTATCAAACTGGCTGAAAACGTTGTTCCAAACCTCTATATAGCGGTCGCAGTCGCAGCCGACGGTGCAGCCCGGCTTGCCGCAGCCGTACTTTTCGCCTCGGTCGTAGTATATCTCGGAGCAGGGTCCGCAGGGACCTGCGCCGTGTTCCCAGAAGTTGTCCTCCTTGCCGAAGCGGAAGATGCGGCCTTCGGGGATGCCTATCTGAGTATGCCAAATGTCCCACGCCTCGTCGTCATCGACGTAGACGGAGGGGTAAAGCCTGTCCGGGTCAAGTCCGACCCATTCGGGAGAGGTAAGAAATTCCCAACTAAACGCAATGGCTTCCTTCTTGAAGTAATCGCCGAAGGAGAAGTTGCCGAGCATCTCAAAGAAGGTTCCGTGACGTGCGGTCTTGCCGATGTTCTCGATATCGCCCGTGCGGATACACTTCTGGCAGGTGCAGACCCTCTTTCTTGGAGGCTCCTGCTCACCCTTGAAGTAGGGCTTCATGGGCGCCATGCCGGAGTTTATGAGCAAAAGGCTTGCGTCGTTCTGCGGTATGAGCGAGAAGCTAGGCAGGCGCAGGTGACCCTTGCTTTCAAAAAAGGAAAGGAACATTTCTCTCAGTTCATTAACACCGTATGCTTTCATTTCTTTACTCTCCTTACTATTGATAGCTTAGAGCAGCTTTTGGGAAGCTGCATTTTAAATCTCATCATGGCGTGGGGCGTTGCGGTTATGCTCTCCCCCGCCTCGTTTATCATTTCTCCGGCGGTAAACCGCAAAGGCTCTGCATCGTTCGTAAGTAACTCAAGCGTATCGCCGACGCTAAAGCGGTTGCGCTGCGTAAGCTCCGCCATGCCGTTTGCGTCACAGCTCTCGACCACGGCGCAGACCTCCGCACCCGAAAAGTACGAAGCCTCCGAGTAGTGCTGCCCCGGATAGCCGTAGTAAAAGCCGGTGGTATAGGGGCGATGGCTCACCATATCGACCTCACGGCGCCACACTTCGGGAAGCTCCCGACCCATAACGGCACAGTCTATCGCATGGCGGTAGGCATTCGTGACGGCGGCGGCGTAGTACGCCGACTTCATGCGTCCCTCAATTTTCATGCTCGTGACGCCGGCACTGATAAGCTCCGGGATATGCTCGATCATGCACATATCCCGTGAGTTCATGATATGTGTTCCGCCGTCCTCACTGATCTCGAAGTATTCGCCGGGGCGGGATTCCTCCACGAGATGATACTTCCATCTGCACGGCTGCGCACAGGAGCCACGGTTTGCGTCCCTCCCGGTGAGATAGTTTGACAGCAGGCAGCGTCCGGAGAACGAGACGCACATCGCACCGTGGACAAAGGCTTCGATCTGAAGCTCCTTCGGCGTGTTGGCACGGATGGTGAATATGTCCTCCATCGGCGTTTCCCTTGCGAGGACCACACGCTTTGCACCCATGTCGTACAGCGCACGGGCGGTCGCACTGTTTATGACGCCGAGCTGCGTACTCACATGACGCTCGACCCTCGGTGCGTACCTTTCCGCAGCACGCATGACGCCGAGGTCGGCAATTATGAATGCATCGACCCCGGCCTCCTCCGCCGACTCCAAAAATGCGGGAAGCTCCGCAAGCTCCGATTCCCTCGGCAGGGTGTTGCAGGTGAGATGTACCTTAACGCCCTTCTCGTGCGAAAGCTTTACTGCGGCGGAAAGCTGTTCAAAATTAAAATTACCTGCGGCAGCACGCATTCCGAAGCGTTCTCCCGCAAGGTAAACGGCGTCAGCGCCGTAGTGGAGCGCCATTTTAAGGCGCTCCATATCGCCTGCCGGCGACAAAAGTTCCGGCTTATCAATCATAGTTCTGCGTTGCGATAAAGGCTTCAAACTCGGAGCTTGAGCTGAAGAATCTGTGTGTACCCGTCTCTGTGTCGAGCGCATAGAACAGATAGTTCGTATCTGCCGGACGGAGCGCCGCCCTTATCGAGGCAAGACCCGGACTGCATATTGCCGTGGGCGGCAGTCCGACGCTTATTCTCGTGTTGTACGGCGAATCGCTTTGCAGCATCTCGGCGGTCGGCGCACCGACGTGGTCGGGGTATTCGTACAGCGTCGTGGAGTCTATCTGCAAAGGCCAGCCCTTTTCGAGGCGGTTGTAGATGACCGAAGCTATTCTCGCACGCTCATCGTCGTTCGCCGCTTCCTTTTCGATCATGGAGGCAATGTTGACGATCTGCGCCCAACTAAGTCCCGAGCTTTCCTGCCAACCGTACATCTCCTTGGTCAGACGGTAGTGGAAGCCGCTGAGCAGCTTGTTTATAGCGCCGGATGCGGGCATTCCTTCATAGAACTCGTAGGTGTCCGGGAACAGGAAGCCCTCAAGTCTGCTTGCTTCGCCCGGCTCTACGCCCTCAAGGAACTTGTAGTTGAAGTTTGCGTTGGCGGCGGCTTCCATCAGCTCGTCGTATTCGCAGACGCCCTCCTCGTCAAGCTTTTTGAATATCTGATTCATCGTATAGCCTTCGGGGAAGGTTATCTTTATGCGAACCATGGAGTTGGAGCCGGACTGCATCTTCTTTACGAGTGCTCTGTAGTCGTAGCTGCCCTTCAAAACGTAGGTGCCGGGGTCTATCGTGTTCTCGGCGTCGGCAAGAGAGCAGTATATCTTAAAGAGCCACTTGTACTTTATGATGCCGGCATCGTAAAGCTCGTCAGTGACAAAGTCGATATCGGCGACGTAATCCTTCTGCTTTACGGTTTTGCCGTTTGCATCCGTTGTCTCGGTGACCTTCACCTCGAATTTGTCCTTGGGAAGAACGACGGTCTCGGTGATGTCGGAGGCATTGAGCGCCAGTATATCCGTTGCCGCAAGCCACGCAAGGCAGGCAAGTATGACGCTGACGCTGATGACAAATACGATGTACAGCAGACCGTTGAGCGCACCATGCTTTTCGGGCTTCTTTGAAGTGCCGGACGGCGCTGCGGCTTTGGGTGCAGCCGTCTTAT
>CAVDMS010000032.1:0-17550 GCA_963610045.1 Bacteroidaceae bacterium | reverse complement strand
AACCAACACTTTCATGAGCGTTCCTCCTCTTTTTCAAGTAACTATTTGTTTCTCCGATACCCCGCATCGTCGCGGTATTCGGGATGCTCTTGCACATAAGGATCCCTGTCCCCGCAGATGGTATAATCACACTTGCAGCCGTTTGCACAGGTAGTTGTGCGTATGAGCTTTGCGTGCAAAAGCTCCATGGATGCATAGTCAACATTGCAGAGTGCCGGCATGATATCCTCAAAACCGAACTTTTTTGCAAACTCGGCAGCCGGACAGGCCGTAAATTCATAATATATAGGCTTGTCCTTATCGTAGGGAGCAACATTCATTTCATAATCGTGCCACTCGTCACAGGCCGATTTTGCGCGCCTAAACGCTTTATACATAAGCTTGCGCCAGAACGGTCTGTTGCAGTCCGCAAATCTCAATTTGCGGAACGACGGCAGTATCAGCTCCTCCTCGATCTCCTCAATTTCGCGAAAGGACGTAACTGTTCGGCACACGTCATAATAGCTCATGATCGCTATGCAGTCATATGTGCCGCCTTTGCCGTTGTGGAAATTCTTTTTGCCGCCCAGATCGGTGCGCCACTCTGAGAGAAAGTGTGCATATTTCAGCTGCACCTGCTCCCATATCGCTTCTCTTTCTTCCATGGTATAATGCAGGGCTATTCTCTTTTTAATTTGCTTTTTGCACGGCTTTGAATACAGCACATGGCATGTGCGGTCAAATTCAAGTTCCTTGTCTTTCATCTTTCCGTTCCTTTCAAGACGCCGCTTTTTACGTTCTTTTCGGTATCATCTGATTCACCGCAGGCAGCATAAAGCAGTTTTGACTATTTCCGCTCTGCCACATTGCCTGACTACGGTCTTTACTTTTTCAATATCTCCGTTATCTTGGCAAAGTCCTCACGCGCCTCCTTGAAGTAAGGCAGCATACAGTAACAATGTACCATCTTCGGTCTTGCAAAGGCAGTGTAAGGAACATCCGCGCGCTTGCAGGCTTCTTCAAAATCCGGCAGTGCGCCGTAGAGGACTTCGTCAGCGGAATAGAAGAAATGAATGTCTCCCACACCGGAGAAATCGCCGCGTGAACCGGAGATCATGTAGTCAGGCACATCTTCCTGACCGTGACGCATGAACTTCTCCACCGTCACCATAAAGGCATAATCTATGGCAACATCTTTTTCGTTCAGCGCCTTCATACGCGCCATCTCCGCATCGTTCCACGGCACCTCACCCGGAGATACGGCTACAATGTGACGCGGCTGCGGAAGCGGCTGTTCCTGTGCGTTGTTGTGCGCCGCAACGCCGAGCGCCAACGCGCCGCCGGAGGAAAATCCACAGGTGCTGACATTTCCGCCGCCGTAAAGCTCGATCATCCTGCGGTAGCACTCATATACCATATCATAAGTTTCGGTGATGCAATGCTCCATGCAGAGCGGATAGAACGGAAACCACACATCGCAGCCGGTGTCGCGCATCAGCTTCCGCATAACGGGGAGGTCGCCCTTATCGGGTCCGATGACCATGCCTCCTCCGAAAAAGTAGAGGATCGCTTTTTCGGACGGCTTCGGGCTTTCCCTTACGATCAGACACGGGAAACCGTTTACCGTGATAGTTTCATAATAGGCCTTGTGATCGGTCGGAGTGAAAACGCCGCGATTACGGTTCTGCTTTTCGATAACCTTTTTTATTTCTTCCTCCGGCAGACCGAATGCCTTTTTTGCACCCGAAAGTCTATATGCGCTACGCAGTAGAGAAGCAAAAATACTCATATGTGTTACCCCTTTTGCAAAACGGCAATTTTATTTGATATGTTCCGCACAAACGGAATTTTGCCGAGCACCTTATAAATCGGAACAAACTCCGCCATACCCTCGGTCAGTGAGTGCTCTTCGACAAAGCAGAAATCCGGCAAAAGCCCGGCAAGCGCCTTTCCGCTTTTTATGCCCCATGTAAATTTGGCGTGGCTGCCCTCAATGGATTTTTCCTTGAAGCGCTTCGCAACGGTCGGGTTCATAATTTCAGCAAGCACTCTTGCCTTTTCAAATCTTTGTGAAATCACCGTAAAAATCTGCCTAACGTCCTTTTCGGACAGATACATCGTCAAGCCCTCGATAATAACAAGCACGGGCATATCGCGCTCGGCAATTTTGCCGCCCCAGTCATCCATCGCAGACATGGCGATCTGTGAGATCGCTCCGTCCTCCGGCAAAAGCCTCTCTCGCACGGAGATCGTTTCCGGCAAATCAAGATTGTACCAGTGCGAATAACCATGCAAACGATAGCAGCGTGTGTCAAGCCCGCAGGCGATATTGACGACAACTGCATCGGGATTTTCGTCAAGCCGTGCGCTCACAAGCCGGTCAAGCACTATCGTGCGGGCGATAACTCCGCTGCTCATGGCGGCATCCTTGTCGGCAAGCGAAAAGTCGTAGTCAAGCTCATCCACTATTTCTTCGGCTTTCTTGTCGTGTATCGCTCCGCGTCCCCTGCTTTCCTTTGCACGGGCATAAACCGTTTGCAGCATCGTTTCAGTCACACCGGAAAGTTTAATTTTTTCTGCCATATTGTATCACCCTACCCTTTTCGTTTGACTGCCTGCCCAAACGGCATTTGCAAGCATCCAGATGCACAGCGCCGCATTGCCGGAGCCTTGGCTCAGAACAAAGTCCCATGTCGAAACCTCTGCGCCGAACGCCTGACGAATGTCCGGAATCAGCACAAACACGAGCTGAAAGACGAGCATATGAAATGCAAACATCCGCCTCGGAAGCACGGTTTTCTTTGTCAGCACCGCAAAGGCGCTTGCAAGGATCAGCAGGATCATCCCCACATACGCAAAGTACATTGCGGGCATCAGGCGGGCGTACTGCGTCTGTATCAGAGCCGCCGTCTCCTCCTGCCCAAGGAGCGGGGAGAGCGTGCTTGTCCAGTCGGCAAGGCTGCCGATGAAAAGATGCAGCGCTCCTGCGGTGGCTATGTAGATCACACCGCCCACAAGAACAGCGGTTCGTGTCTTGCGGTACTGCGGCAGTATCTGACGGTAGGAAAGACGTACCGTGAAAAATCCGAGCGACATTCCGCACAGTCCCGTTGCGATCAACAGCGGCAGCCGCCACTGCTCCCACGAGCCGCTGAGATACGCTTCACGGGCAAAAAGCCCGCTGTCGCCGGGGCTTGCAGGTATAAGGCTCAGACACAGGTCGCCGACGAGCATCAAAAATGCGCCGAGCGCACCGAGCAGAGCGTCCCTTCTGTAGGTTTTCGGTTCTATGAAATCCATATTCGCTCACCTCGTTTGGTTAGCAATCGCTAACCGCAATTCCTTAAAAAAGCCGTCCCCACGGCTGCCGCATATATTAGACCTGTCTTTAACACTACTATACTACCATCACTTCTCCTCAAAAACAATAGGATTATTAAGCTTACGAAGAAAAATTTTAAATCCCGACAGCCGTCCTTCACCATGCAGCGGTGCTTTAAATACAAAACTAATTCTCGGTGAAAAGCTTCGGCAGCAGGAGAACCTGCTGCCGATGTTTTTGTATTAAAGTGTGTCTTTAATTTTATTTAATGTCGGAGTCGTCAAAGGGGTCGCCGCATTCGGGGCAGAACTTGGGCGGGTGCTTGGGGTCTTCCGGCTCCCAACCGCATTTGTCACAGCGGTAAAGAGGCTCGCCTGCGGGCTTTTTTGCTCCGCACTCGACGCAGAACTTGCCCTTGTTCACCGTGCCGCAGGAGCAGGTCCAACCGTCCTCCGGCTTCTTGGCTCCGCACTCTGCGCAGAATTTGCCCGTATTCACGGCGCCGCAGGAGCAGGTCCAACCGCCCGCTGCGGGAGCGGGTGCAGGTGCTGCTGCCGGCTGCTGCTGAGCCATGGCGTACAGATTCTGAGCGTTGTTTCCGCCGACGTTCATCGCCATGCCCATGCCCATAAAGCCTGCCATAGCGCCGCCGCTGTTCGACGCTGCGGACTTCATCGCCTCCGCCTGTGCGCCGACGAGCGTCGCCGCCGCCATGCCGGGATCCCGCATGACCGCAGTGCGCTGTGCCTGCTTTATCATCTCCGCATCCTCTTCGGGCAGAGTGATGGGGTTCATCGCTATCGAAACGACCTGAAGTCCTCTCAGCTCGCCCCACTTCTTATTGAGCGCCTCGTTCATAAAGGACGACAGCTCCTCGGCGTGTGCCGGGACCTGGTTCGGGCGCATCTCAAGTGCGGACAGCTTTGCAAACGCAGGCTGAAGTGCGCTTATAAACTCGGTCTTGAGCTGAGGATCTATCTCGCTGCGGGTGTACTCCTGCTCGACATTGCCGCAGACGTTCGTATAGAACAGTATCGGGTTTGCGATCTTGTACGAGTACACGCCGTTGCAGCGTATGGAAACGTCGATATCAAGACCGATCTTGCTGTCGACCACACGGAACGGCAGCGGATTTGCGGTGCCGAACTTGTTGTCGATGATCTCCTTGGTATTAAAATAGTAGACTCTCTGATCCTTGCCCGTGTCGCCGCCGTAGGCAAAGCGCTTGCCCATCGTCTTAAAGGTCTCGATGATGCTCTTTCCGAGGCTGCCGGCGAATATGCTGGGTTCGGTCGAGGTATCGTATGTAAACTGACCCGGCTCGGCGCAGACCTCAACGATCTTGCCCTGCTCGACGATTATCATGCACTGACCGTCCGCAACGGCGATGCCCGACCCGTTTGAAATGATGTTGTCGTTCCCCTTGGTGTTCGAGGTCCTCGACGTGACCCTCTTCTGACCCTTTACGACAAGCACGTTCTTATCAATGGCGTCGCAGTAGAAAAATTCCTTCCACTGATCGGCAAGGGTGCCGCCTATGGCTCCCATTCCGGCTTTAATAAGTCCCACTTTTTTATCTCCTTTCAAAAACAATATTTGCTCTTGAGTTAACTATACCACACTCCTTTTACAATTGCACTACATTTTTCTGCCGCCTTATGTTATACTGGCTTCGGTGATAATATGAACATTAAACGAAGCAGCGGAATACTTCTGCCGCTGTTTTCCCTCCCCTCGCCCTACGGTATCGGCGATATGGGCAAAAAAGCATATGAATTTATCGACTTTCTCAAGAGTGCGGGTCAAAGCTACTGGCAGGTGCTGCCGCTCGGTCACATAGGCTGCGGCGCTTCCCCGTATCAGAGCTGCTCCTCCTTTGCGGGCAACCCGCTGTTTATCGACCTTGAGGAGCTTTGCGCCCTCGGACTTCTCTCCGAGGACGAGCTTAGGTCCGCGCGCAGACCCTGCGACGGCAGCGACGTTGACTACGGCGACGTGACGGAAGCGCATATGCGGCTTCTGCGTCTTGCCTGCGAGCGTGATACGGGCGATATCTCGGACTTTGAGCGCAGTAATCCTTGGCTTTCCGACTACGCCCTTTTCATGGCGCTGCAAAAGCACTTCGGCGGCGCTCCCCTTTCGGATTGGGACGAGGACATTCGCCGGAGACAGCCGCACGCCGTCGAGCGCTATACCGAGCTTCTTTCGGATGACATTCTGTTTTATAAGAGGGTGCAGCTTTACTTCTTCCGTCAGTGGGACAGGCTGCGCTCCTACGCTCACGAAAACGGCGTCGGCATCATCGGCGATCTGCCGATATACGTTGCCGCCGACTCCGTTGACGTGTGGGCGGAGCCGCACTGGTTCCTCCTCGACGCTAAGGGCTTTCCGACCGAGGTCTCCGGCGTCCCGCCCGACCTCTTTTCAAAGGACGGTCAGCTCTGGGGCAACCCGCTCTACGATTACGATGCGATGAAAGCCGACGGCTACGGTTGGTGGATACGCCGCATCGGTGCGGCGTCGAGGATGTTCGACGTGCTGCGCATCGACCACTTCCGTGCCTTTGAAAGCTTTTGGGCAGTCCCCGCCGATGCGGAGAACGCCGTCGCCGGCAGATGGGTAAAGGCTCCCGGCATGGAGCTTGTGGGAACGCTTACCTCGTGGTTTTCGTCCACGCAATTCATTGCGGAGGACCTCGGCATCATTACGCCGGAGGTCAGAAGGCTGCTCTCCGACTCCGGGCTTCCGGGGATGACGGTGCTTGAATTTGCCTTCGACCCCGACGGCGGCAGCGCCTATCTTCCGCACCGTCACGTCAGGAACTCCGTCTGCTACGTCGGCACGCACGACAATGCACCCATACAAAGCTGGCTTTCCGAGGAAGCGCCGGAGCGTCTGTGCTTTGCGAGGGAGTACCTCGGCACCGATGACCTCCACTTTGCACTCATGCGTGCGGGGATGGCATCCGTCTCCGACCTTTTCGTCGCTCAGATGCAGGACTGGCTGCTATGCTGCTCACGCACAAACACTCCCGGCACCGTCGGCGGCAACTGGTGCCTGCGCTTAAAGAGCGGCGATCTGACGGACGCTCTCGCCGCCGAAATACATGAATACACTCGAATTTACGGACGTCTAAAATGAAAAAATTCTTTAAAATCATCAAGCTTTCCTCTTGCCTGTACTGTCTTGCCGGCAGTGCGGTGCTTGCCTTCGGGCTTTACAATATTCACTCCTTTTCCGGCGTTACCGAGGGCGGTATTCTCGGTCTTACGCTGCTGCTGTACAACTGCTTCGGCATCTCCCCCTCCGTCAGCGGCTTTGTTCTCAACGCCGCCTGCTACATCATCGGCTTCCGCATTCTCGGAAAGGAATTTGCTTTCTATTCCATCGTCGCAGGTCTCGGCTTTTCCGGCTTCTATGCAATATGCGAGGCATTCCCTCCCCTGTTTCCCGGCATCGCCGAGCTGCCGCTTTTGGCGTCGATACTCGGTGCAGCCTTCGTCGGCGTCGGCGTGGGACTGAGCGTCCGTGTAGGCGGAGCTCCCACGGGCGACGACGCACTGGCGCTGTCGGTGTCGGCAAAGACGCACATCGGCATACAGTGGGTGTACCTCATAAGCGACCTCATCGTGCTGCTGCTCTCGCTGAGCTACATCCCGTGGCGGCGTCTTATCTACTCGCTGCTCACCGTCGTGATCTCCGGTCAGATAATCGGTCTGTTCCAAAAGTCGGCGCCTGCTGCCGACCCCTCCCCTGAGGAATATTGCACATAATTTAACAACCAAATATGGTAATTTTGCTGTTTTTGAGTTTTTGTATAAATAAGCTTGCACATTTTGTGCCTGTTTTGTATAATGTTAAGCGGTAATTTGTACATTACGAGGGGCGATTATCAATAAGGAGGAATAACATGAAAAAGCGTATTCTCAGCCTGCTTTTGGTGATGATTATGGTATTTACTCTCATACCTGTCTACTCCATGGCAGACACAGGCAAGGCCGATACCCAAGGCACCGATATAAAGGACATTGTCGGAACGATAAAGGACCTTATCGGTGGCATCGGCCGCGGCGATATCAGCGACATTATCGGCGGTCTTGACAAGGATCAGCTCATTGACGTCATCAAGGGTCTTATCGGCGGTGACAGCAATATCGGCGGCATTCTCGAAGGTCTTGACAAGGATCAGCTCGCTGCGATCATTAAGGGACTTATAAGCGGCGGCGACATCGGCGACGTCATCGGCGGTCTCGATAAGGATAAGCTTGTTGAGATAATCAAGGGTCTCATCGGCGGCAGCGGCAGCGGTGATATCGGCGATATCATCGGCGGTCTTGACAAGGACCAGCTCGTTGAGATAATAAAGGGTCTCGTCAGCGGCGGCGACATCGACATCGGCGATATCATCGGCGGTCTCGACAAGGATAAGCTCATTGAGATAATCAAGGGTCTTATCGGCGACGACAGCAACATCGGCGATATTCTCGGCGATCTCGACACCGACAAGCTCATCGAGATCATTAAGGGTCTCATAAACGGCGGCGATATCAACATCGACGACATTCTCGGCGGTCTCGACAAGGATAAGCTCATTGAGATAATCAAGGGTCTCATCGGCGGCGACGGCAGCCTTGACGACATTCTCGGCGACCTCGACATTGACAAGCTCATCGAGATCATCAAGGGTCTCATTGACGGCGACCTTGACTTCGGTTCGCTTATCAAGGACCTCGACCCCTCCCTCATTCTCAAGCTCATCTCCGCTCTGTTCGGCAGCGACCTCGACATTGAAGGTCCCTCCAACGTCACCGTTACCGAGGGTCAGGACGCAAGCTTCAGCGTCAAGGTAAAGCTCTCTCTTGCAGATCAGCTCAAGGGCATTGAGTACAGCTACATTTGGATCGAGCCCAGCTCCCTCAAGGACATTGACTTCGGCAGCGGCAAGGTGGACATGGTCGCAATCATCAAGGCGATCGGCTCCAAGGCTCTCAGCACCGAGGACACTCTTGTAATAAAGAACGCAAGCATGAACGACAGCGGCAGACAGTTTGTCTGCATCGTTTACAACCTCACGGAGAAGGCTCTCGGCGTTTCCGACATTGCGACCCTCACCGTGACCACAGACACCGGCTGCACTCACTCCGACATGACCTTCCACGCAGCGGTTCCCGCAACCTGCACGACCGACGGCAATGTTGCATACTACGAGTGCAATAACTGCCACAACCTGTACCTTGATGCAGAGCGCACCGTTCAGACCAATGCAAAGGACGTCGTCGTTCCCGCTTCCGGTCACACCAAGGTCATCGATACTCCCGCAGTTAAGGCGACCTGCACCGAACCCGGCTGCACCGAAGGAAGCCATTGCGGTGTCTGCAACGCAATTCTCTCCACCTCCACGGTCATCCCCGCCGCAGGACATCAGTTCAATGGCGGCATCCAGTGCACCGTTTGCGGTGAATACGTTCCCTTCCCCTTCGTTGACGTACCCGAAGATATGTGGTGCCGCAGCGAGGTTGAATACGTCTGGAAGCACGGCCTCATGCAGGGCGTGACCACCACCACCTTCGAGCCCAATTCCGGTATGACCCGTGCACAGTTCGTCACGGTTCTCTACCGTATGGCAGGCTGCCCCGACATCACCGGTCTCACCGAGCCGTTTGTGGACGTTGACGAAAACTACTGGGCATACAACGCGATAGTCTGGGCATACAACAAGGGCGTCATCAAGGGCTATACGGACACCATTTTCCAGCCCAAGACCGTTATCACCCGTGCGCAGGTCGTCACCATGCTTTACCGCAATGAGGGCGAGCCGGACGGCACCGCACCTTTGAACTTCGTTGACAGCGATTCCATTGCAGAGCCTTACCGTGAGGCTGTTGCATGGGCAGTCAAGAATAACATTATTCAGGGCTATGAGGACGGCACCTTCCGTCCCAACATGACTGCGACCCGCGCTCACATGGCAGTGGTCATCGCCCGCTTCTGCGAAAACTACAAGGCTTTCTGATTCAGTACGATACGGAACATCCCGTCTGCATTGCAGGCGGGATGTTTTTCTAATATGAAAAGCCGAAGCGATGCTTCGGCTTTTTGTCGTATCACGTTCAGTCTAAGGTCAAAAGAAGCGCCATTTTAAACCTGCCCTTGGCCTTCACCCAGTGGCGTCCGCCCTTGGCAAAGCAGAAGTTTTCGCCCGCTTTAATGACGTGCTCCTCGCCCTCGTAGCCAATGATGCCCTCACCGTCGAGCGCAAAGATCATTGCCTCACCAGGTGCTGCGTGTTCACTCAGCCCCGTACCCTCGTCGAACGCCATAACGACGAATTTCATCTTGTCGTTATGCACGATGTCCATGTTGACTATCCTTCCGATCTGATACGGCACGAGCTTTTTAAGCTCAAACGCCTCGCCGCTTTTTATAATGCTGTTCATAACGCTGCTCCTTTCAACTGCGATCTCGGTGTAAACCGCTCCCCCGTCCGTTCTGACGCCGACGGGAGTGTCCGTCGGGGTGAATACGCCTTCCCCGCTGCGGCAGGTGGCAGTCCTGCCCTCATAGTATACCTCAACGCTGCCCGCAGATACCAATATCAGCTTATGATAGGTATATATCTCGGCGCTGATATCCGTTCCTGCGGCGAGTGAGTAGTAGTCGATGCCGTCCGCCACGCCGAAGGACACGGTGCAGCCGGGTATCGGAGGGTTGCTCTCCGCAATTGAAAAGACTCTGCCCTTTACTTCTTTCAAGGTATCGCCCCGCTTTCGGGTGCAGTATATCACAGCTCTTCGCTTTTGTGAACACCCGTTACGGAAAATTCCGCCCACTCCGCAACGTTTGTCGCATGGTCGCCGATGCGCTCAAAGTATTTTGCGATCATCAGCAGGTCGAGGGCGTATTCGGCGTCAACGCTCTCGGAGCGGATCATTTCGATCAGTGTGCTGCGGCAGCTTATAAAGCAGTCGTCAACGATATCGTCATGCCTGATGACGCTTTCCGCAAGCTTCAGGTCACGCTTTACATATGCGTCGATGCTGTCCGTCACCATGCCGATAGCCACCTCCGCCATGGGGCGCATCGCCTTGCACTCGCTGCCTGTTCTGCCGCCGAGGTGCGGAATGATCTCCGCAATGTCGCTCGCCTGGTCGCCGATACGCTCAAGGTCGGTTATCATTTTCAGTGCGGCCGAGATCTGCCGCAGATCCCGTGCGACCGGCTGCTGCTGCAAGAGCAGACGCAGGCACAGCGTCTCGATGTCACGCTCGTAGCGGTCTATCTCCGAGTCAAGCGGCGCAAGCTTTTTCGCAAGCTCGCAGTCGCCGGTAAGAAGCGCCTTTGCGGAGTTTGCGATCGCCTCCTCGCACATTGCGCCCATGAGCGCCAGCTTATCGCCAAGCTCCTTTAGCTGCTCGTCAAATTTGCTTCTCATCAGCCGAACCTCCCCGTTATATAATCCTCGGTGCGTTTATCCGAGGGCATGGAGAACATCTTCTCGGTGCCGCAGTATTCCACAAGCTCACCGAGGAGGAAGAATGCGGTGCTGTCGGATATTCTGAGCGCCTGCTGCATATTGTGCGTTACTATCACGATGCTGTAATCCTTTTTAAGCTCGCTTGCAAGCTCCTCGATCTTCGAGGTCGAGATGGGGTCAAGTGCGCTCGTCGGCTCGTCCATGAGCAGCACTTCGGGCTTCACCGCAAGCGCACGGGCTATGCAAAGCCTCTGCTGCTGACCGCCGGAAAGTCCGAGCGCAGACTTTTTGAGTCTGTCCTTTACCTCGTCCCAAATGGCAGCGCCCTTGAGCGAGCTTTCGACTATCTCGTCAAGCTCCGACTTTTTGCGGATGCCGTGCGTGCGGGGACCGTAGGCGACGTTGTCGTATATGCTCATCGGGAAGGGGTTCGGCTTTTGAAACACCATGCCGATGCTGCGCCTCAGCTCGTTTACGTCCGTGCCTGCATCGTATATGTTTCTGCCGCAATACTCGACGCTGCCCTCGATCCTAACTCCCGGAATGAGGTCGTTCATGCGGTTGAGCGTTTTTAAAAACGTCGACTTTCCGCAGCCGGACGGACCGATCAGCGCCGTCACCGCATGCTCTTCTATGTTCATGTTTATATCTTTAAGCGCCTGAGTCTGACCGTACCACAGGTTCAGATCCTTTACGCCGATTATCTCGCTCATAAGTTTCTCCTTTTCTTGAAGTATCTGCCGAGGAGCGTTGCGGTGAGGTTTATTAAAACCGTCATCACCATGAGTATCGCCGCTATCGCAAAGGCTATGCCGAACTCGCCCTGCTCCTTGGCGTAGAGGTACAGCGCAACGGTCAGCGTGGCGCCGGGACCAGACAGTCCGTCTACCGCAAGGTTATAGATGTTATGCGCAAAGCCTGCCGTGAACAGCAGCGCCGCCGATTCTCCGAGAATGCGCCCCACGGCAAGTATGCAGCCGGTCACTATGCCGTCAACGCAGCCGGGAAACACCACGGTGCGTATGACTCGCCACTTGCCTGCGCCGAGTCCGAAGGCTCCTTCACGCAGACTTTGCGGTACGGTTTTGAGGCTCTCCTGCGTCGTGCGCATCACGGTCGGAAGATTCATAATGACGAGCGTCAGCGCACCTGCCTGAAGCGAGGTCCTGAATCCCATGAAGTTGCAGAAGAACAGCATTCCGACAAGTCCGTAGATTATACTCGGTATGCCCGACAGCGTTTCGGCGGCGTACTCGATCACCGCAACGATGCGGCGGTTCTGCGCATACTCGGTGAGATAAATTGCGGCTCCGACACCGAGCGGCAGCACCCACACAAGCGTTCCGAGGACGATATACAGTGTGTTGAGTATATCCGGCAGGATACCCACCGTGCCGTTTAAGTAGCTCGGCTTCGTGCTTAAAAACTCCCATGTGATGTTCGGCAGTCCCCGCACGAGGACGTATATTATTAGAAACGCAACGAGTGCGCCTGTGAACACGGCACAGAGCGCCGCAAGACCTTTAAGCACGGCACAGTAAGCGCTGCGTTTGATTTTTGTGCTTTTGTTATCCATTTTTACTCCTCTTGAGCAGTAAATTCAGCGTTGCGTTTATGAGCATGATGAACAGGAACAGCACAAGTGCGATGGAAAACAGCGCCTCACGCTGAAGCCCGGAGGAATAGCTCATTTCGCTTGCAACGGCGGTCGTAAGAAAGCGGACACTTTGGAACAGCTCCGGCATATTGGGTACGTTGCCGGAGACCATCATCACTGCGACCGCCTCGCCTATCGCCCTGCCGACGCCGAGTACAACCGCTGCTGCGATGCCGCTTCCCGCCGCCGGGACCGAGACTCTGAAGTAGGTCTCCGTCGGCGTTGCGCCGAGGGCAAGCGACGCCTCCTCGTACTCCTTCGGCACTGCCTCCAGCGCCGTCATCGAGACCTTGATTATCGACGGCAGTATCATTATCGCAAGAACGATTATCGCAGCAAGGAGGCTTGCACCGTCGGGAACGTTAAACAGCTTTCTGATGCCCGGCACAAGCACCATCATGCCCACGAGACCGTACACCACCGATGGTATGCCCGCAAGCAGCGACACCGCCTCGGTCATCGCATTGCGAACGGGCTTCGGCGCCATCTTTGCAAGGTACACCGCCGTCATGAAGCCGATCGGCACTCCGACGAGTATCGCACCTGCGGTGCCGTACACGCTCGTGAGTATGAACGGCAGTATGCCGAACTGCGGCTCCTTTGCGGTCGATGCCCACTCGGTGCCGAACAGGAAATCTCCCAGTCCTATCTTCGTTATTGCCGGTATGCCCGACACGACGAGGTACACCGTAATGAGCGCCACGCTTGCGACAGTCACAAGTCCGAGGCAGAGGAATATGCCGTGTATTATGATTTCGGTTAAGTTTTTGATCTTCATAGCTTTCTTCATAGCTTTAAGTTAACGGTCCTTCTTGCGAAGGACCGTTCGTCTCGTTTTTTACTTTGCTACGGGAACCGCACCCGCTGCGGATATTACCTTTGCAGCCTCGGCGCTCGTTGCGTAGTCGAAGAAGAGCTGCGCTGCCTCGGAGAGCTTTTCGCCGTCCTTGGTCACGAGGATGAAGGGACGCTGTACTGCGTAGCTGCCGTCGGAGATGGTCGCCTCGCTCGGAGCAACGCCGCCGACGGAGAGCACCTTAACGCTGTCCTTTACCGCTGCGAGGGATGCATAGCCGATCGCATTGGGGTTTCCGGCGACCGTGGTGATGACGTCGCCCGTGCTGGCAAGCTCCTGGCGGTACTTGCAGGCGCTTTCGGTGCCGGTGATGCTTTCAAAGCCGTCACGGGTGCCGGAGCCTGCTTCACGTCCGATGAGGACGATCTCGGCGTCGTCTCCGCCGACTTCCTTCCAGTTGGTGATCTCGCCGGTGTAGATCTTTGCGATCTGCTCAAGGCTCAGGTCGCTCACCTTGTTTTCGGGGTTAACTATGATCGCAATGCCGTCAAGCGCAAGCACGGTCTCTTTGAGTCCTGCCGCCTTCTCCTCTGCCTTTAATGCACGGGAGGCAAGACCGATGTCGCAGCGGCCTTCGCTTACTGCGGTGATGCCGGAGCCGGAGCCGGTGGGATTGTAGGTGACGGTGATGCCGCTGTTGTCGTTCTGGAACGATTCGCTGAGCGCCATGATAACTTCCTGCATCGAGGTCGAGCCGTCGGTGCTGACGGAACCCGCTGCCGTGTCGTTTGCGCTGCTGCAGCCTGCAAAAAGTGCGAGCGCCATAAGCGCCGTGAGAGTGAAACTAATCAGCTTTTTCATAAAAAAGCTCCTTTCAAATTTCAGATTTCCTTGGTACGTCTTTAGATTAGTCCACGAAAATCAAATCCGAAAGCTTGCTTTTGTAAAATCAAAATCAAATCGCACATAAAAAGCCGATGCGCATTTCCTCGGAAACACGCATCGGCGCTCAATGTTACATTTTAATTTGTATTGCCTTTAAAAGCTCCGCATCCTCGTCTGCGTGGCTGACCGCAACTATCGTGCGCCCCTCCGCATTTTCGAGAATGTAGCTTGCCGCCTTGAGCTTCGTTTCCCGGTCAAGCCCGGTAAACGGCTCGTCGAGGAACACGGCGTCCGAGGGGTAAAGCATCGCTCTTATGATCGCCACCCTGCGGCGCATACCGCCGGAAAGCTCCTTTGCGGGCTTGTCGGCATCGCCCGCAAGCGAGAGCGCCGAGAGGCTGTTGTATATCCTCTGCGGCTTTACGGATTTCGGAAGAACGTATCTTATGCAGTTATACACCGAAAACTCCGACGGCAGCCTGTCCTCCTGAAATACCGCCGATATGCGCTGCGGCACACCGAGTATCTCGCCGGAGTCGGGGCTATAAAGCCCCATAAGCAGGTAAAGCACCGTGGTCTTTCCTCTGCCGGAAACGCCGCTTATGACGACACGCCCTCCGTCGGGTATCGTGAGGTCGAAGTTTTGAAGCACCTTTTTATCGCCGTAGCTTTTGCATATCTTTCTAAGCTCCATCACGCACGCTCCAATCTCCGGCAGCACCGACGCAGAAGCAGCATGAACAGCTTTTCAAACAGCACGCTCACCGCCACGATGACGAGCGTCCAACACAAAAGGTCGTCGGTGTCGAGGTATATCTTGGCGTAGTACAGCATCTTACCTACCGAGCCGTTCGGCGTTCCGATGATCTCCGCCGCCACGCCCGCCTTCCACGCCATGCCGAGCGAGGTCGAGCAGGCGGAGAATATAAAGGGCTTGAGCTGCGGCAGATGCACATATATCATGCGTCTGGGCATCGGCAGGCGGTACACCTGCGCCAGCTCCTTCATGCCGGGGTCCTCGCTCTTTATACCCTCAAGCAGGTTGCCGTACACCACGGGCAGAACTATCAGAAAGGATATGAAAACCGACAGGCTCTCGGTGCGGAGCCATATGAGGCAGATGACGATAAACGACGCCACGGGTACGGTCTTGACCGTCACCATAAAGGGCCACAGAAGCGTCTCTATCCACGAAAACCTTCCGGCAAGCGCCGCAAAAGCGCTGCCGAGGATAAGCCCCAAAAAGAAGCCTGCTGCGATATGGCGGAAGCTGAACCACAGCGTTTCAAAAAAGCCCGGCTCCCTCCATATCGTACACATCCGCCGCAGCACCTCCACGGGTGTCACAAGCACTATACGCAGATCGACAAGCTCCGCTGCGATCTGCCACACTAAGAGCGCAAACAGTACGGCAAGGACTCTGCCCGCCGTCTTTTTGAGTCTTGCTCCGTCAGGCGCCATAGTAGAAGTCCGCACCGGGCAGCTCGCCGCCGACCGCCGCCGGCTTCATGTCGTACAGCACCTTGAGGTAGCCCTCAAGCGCAGACTTCATGTCCTTTGCGGTCAGGCAGGTGATGTTGCAGTACGGCAGCGCCATGAGCGCTATCGGCTCCGCCACGATCTCGTAGCCCCCGATAAGTGCGGCAGCTTCCTCGTTGTTCTCGGTGACGTACTCGACCGAAGCCTTGTACTCCTCAAGGAATCTGTCAAGCTGTTCGGGGTGCTGCTGCGCAAACTCGCTGCGGACCACCAAAACGCCCGTCACCATCGCAGAGCCGTTTCCGAGCGCTTCCCACTCCTCGTTTAGGTCGAGCGCAATACGCAGTCCGGGGACCTTGCTCTGCGCCGCCGTGACAAAGGGCTGCGGCAGCATTGCGACCGCACTCTCGTCGGCTGCGATGAGCGACAGCGCCTCGGTCGTATCGGCGCACCAGCGTATGCTCAGATCGTTGTCGGCGTCTATTCCGTTCTCTTTTAAAATGTAGCGCAGACCAAATTCGGGCGCTGCGCCCTCACCGGTTGCGTATATCGTCTTGCCCTTGAGGTCCTGCACCGACTTGACGGTGTCGCCTCTTTCGACGACGTACAGCACGCCGAGGGTGTTGACGGCTATGACCTTAACGCCGCCGTCGGTGTTGTTGTAGAGTATCGACGCAAGGTTTGCGGGGACGGCTGCAATGTCAAGCTCACCCTTTGCGAGTGCGGGTGCAAACACGTCCGCTCCCGTTTCGAGGCTGAACTCGTACTCGTTCGAGGTCTTACCGTTTTCGGCGTCGTCCATGAGCTTTACCATGCCCATGGCGGTGGGACCGTTCATGGCTCCTACTCTGACGGTGACGTCCTCGGCCTTCGGCTGATCGTCGTCAATGTTCCCGGCGGTGTCGCAGCCGGAAGCGAGGCACAGCACCATGCAAAGTGCAAGCAAAAGTGCGGTCAGTTTTCTTCTCATTTTTCTTCCTCCTTGTTTTGAAGCGTATATTCTTTTAGGACATCCGGGTCGGATATCCGAAACAGCTTTCCGTTTTTCTCTATCGCTCCGCTCTGCGTGAGCGTATCGAGCGCCCGATACAGCGACGCTCTCGACGTATTGAGCGCAGCGGCAAGCAATGTCATCGACATCGGCAGCGGCGACGCAATATCCGTTGACAGATTCTCGGACGCAAAGTTTGCAAGACGCTGCTCTGCGGTGCCTGCGGTCAGGTAGTAGATCTTTCTGTTGAGAAACAGAATGCGCTCCGAAAGATAGCGGATGTAGTTTTCTGCGATCTCCGGCTCTCTAAGCACCGTTCGCCGCACGAGCCGCTGCGGGAAAAACGCTATGCGGCAGGCAGTGAGCGCCGTGAGCCGTGTTGCATACTCCCGTGCGTCGTTAAACAGCGCCGCAGCGCCGAATATCGAGCCACGGTACAGCGTACTCATAAGCATCGGCTTGCCGTCGGCGTTGTCCTTGGTGACCCGTATGCTGCCCTCAAGGATGACGCCGAGGGAGTGCATGAAGTCAAATCTGTCGTACACGGTGTCGCCTTTTTTGAAGCTTTGCTCGATGCAGTCGTCCGCCGAGACTATCCGCCGGACAAGAGATTCGGCGGCTCCCCTGAAAACTGGCGTATTTAAAATGATGTCAAAATCGGTTTTGTTTATTTGCACCGTTTGCCTCCGAAAGTTGTCTCATGTGAGACATTCCTTGTGTTTAGTTTATCCCATTTCGGGCAAAAGTCAAGTGTTTGTACATTTATTTTGATTTTGTCAATCTTGGTGATATTGCGGCAGAAATGACAATATTGCCCCTCTCGTACCGTTATTTTTACCAACTTTTTTGCAAATTCATAGCGTTACGCCGCAATCTGCCGTTCGTTTGCAGAAAATTATTTAACAAAACAGGCTTCTCCCCTCCGCCGACGCAGGTCTGAACTCTTTGTCTGCGATTAACAAAAAAA
>CAVDMS010000031.1:0-18188 GCA_963610045.1 Bacteroidaceae bacterium | reverse complement strand
GGAGAGGTCTTTAAAAGCCGCACCGTCTACGCATTCGATACGCTTTAATATGAAAAAAACAGGCATCGACAGATGCCTGTTTTTTCAAAGCTCCCGGTACATTGCGGGGGCTTCGTCCTTTTTTGCGGTCTCGTTTATGCTCAGCACCTCGACCTTGAGGCTGCGCTGACCGAAGGCTATTTCGATTATGTCGCCGACCTTCACCTGATAGCTTGCCTTTACGGGTCTGCCGTTGACGGAAACACGCTCGCTTCCGCAGGCGTCGCCCGCAACGGTCCTGCGCTTTATGAGGCGGGAGACCTTCAGATACTTGTCAATTCTCATGCCATGCTCCGTATAGGAAACGGCAGACGAACCCGTCTGCCGCTTAAAATTTGATTACTCTGCAACTGCGTCCTTGAGAGCCTTGCCCGCCTTGAAGAAGGGGACCTTGGATGCGGGGATCGCAATTTCCTCACGGGTCTTGGGGTTGCGGCCGATGCGCTCGCCGCGCTCTTTAATGTCGAATACGCCGAAGCCGACCATCTGAACCTTCTCGCCTGCGACGAGGGTGTCTACGATGGTATCGAATGCTGCGTTGACTGCCTTCTCGGAATCCTTCTTGGACAGACCGGTTTTTTCTGCAACGGCTGCTATAAGCTCTGCCTTATTCATGTGTAATCCTCCTAATAATACGCACAATGCGCCTGTTTATATATTAACCTGCAAACGTCCGTATGATGCGCAGGCCATCAACAAATCGCTGCCCCAAAAAGACAGCATTGAAAATCTACCACATTTCAGTATCATGTGCAAGCTTTTTTTACAAAAATGCCGAAAATATCTAAAATAGCTTATTTCATGTGCAAAAGCTTGGCGATTTTGTCACCCTTGGGGATGAGAGTCATGTCCTCTGCGGTGATCGCACGGAGCTTTATCGCAAACACTGCGTATGCTGCGACTGCTGCCGCTATCGCTACGCAAAGGTCGAGCGCGATGTTGAGCCTGCCGGTGGGGGCGAGGATGCCGCTCATGAGGAGGTATACTCCGTAGGCTACCGCCGCCATAATAAGCGTAGCAAGTCCGGGACGGAGCAGCACACGGCCGAGCCTGGGTGCTTTGTCGAGGCTGCGGCACATAAAGATGTAGTTCAGGGCGCACATCGTGAAATAGCAGGCGATGGTGCCTATAGGCGCACCGTAAATGTTTATGTCGGGGTCGCCGACAAGGACGTAGTTCACGGCGATTTTGACAAAGCCGCCGGCGATGACGGAAATCAGAGTGAGCTTTTCTCTGCCCGCAGCCTGAAGCACCGCAGTGCTCATAAGGTACATACACACAAAGATCGAAGCAAAGCCCAAGGTGAAAAGAAGCATAGGGCCGGATTCGTGAACGTCGGAGTACAAAAGCTTTATGATGGGGTCAGAGAGAACGGAAAGTCCGATGCCCATAGGCAGGCAGACAGCGGCGGATATACGCAGCGAGTCCTCGGAGATCTTCGCCGCTTCGTCCTTGAGACCGCCGGCAAGCTTCATTGCAATGGCGGGGATGACGGAAATGGTGAGCGGGGTAATGAACGCGGCGGGGAGATTGTAAAGCGTCTGAGCGTAGCCGTAGGTGCCGTAAAGCGCCTTTGCCTCGCTGTAGCTGAAGCCCGCGGCGTCCTGAAGTCTGCCCATGCACTGACTGGAGTCGATGAGATTTACAAGGGAAAATACGATGGAGCCGAGCGCTATGGGGATACCGATGCGGACGAGATTCTTTAATATTACGGAGTCGGGATCGGGGACATCGGGGTTGGGGAGCGTTTCGTAACGGTAGTTGCGGTGCTGTGAGACCATCATGTATATGAGCGCCGCAAGCGAGCCGACGGTGACACCGAACACGGCGCCTGCCGATGAGACGGAGTTGTCATAGCCGCTGCTCGTAAAGTACCACGCAAGGGCAAGTCCGGCGATGACCTTCGCCAAAACCTCGATTACCTGACCGACGGTGGTGGGGATCATGTTTCCGTGACCTTGTGAGAAGCCTCTGTATGCGGAGGTTATGCAGCACAGAAGCACGGAGGGAGCAAGCACCCAAATGCTCTCGGCGGCATCGGGATTGTGAAGCACGGTGCCGGCGAGCCAATCGGGGAAGAGTATCATAACGATAGTGCAGACAAGGCCGAGGATGAAGAATGCCTTCAGAGAAACGCTGAAGACGCTGCGAACCTGAAGTCTGCGTCCCTGCGAGTTTGCCTCGCTTATCATTCTCGAAAGAGCTACGGGAAGTCCGGCTGTAGCAAGCGTCAGAAAGACACCGTAAACATTATATGACGAGAGAAACAGCGCATAGCCTTCATTGCCGAGCATATTGCCCAGAGGAATCTTGTATATTGCGCCGAGTATTTTCATTATAATTACGCCGGCGGTCAGAATAACTGCGCCGTGGAGATAGTTCTGCTCCTTGGATTTTGCCAAAAAAATCGCTCCTTTTTGTGCAGTAGCAATTGGTTAATATATATCATACGCCAATAAAAATCAAGGGAATTGTGTGAATTTAAAAGGCAGAGCCATAGCGGAAGCTGTGGCTCTGCCTTACATTACGGTATATACTCCAACACCGCTACCTGTTCGGGGGTGTTTTTGTCGATGGTGATGGTGTTGCCGGGATACTTTTTTACTATGGGCAGCGGCATATACTGATCGGTAAACGCTTCGACCCTTTCAAGGCGGCGGTTACCGTACTTGCCGTGGGCGTAGTGCATGGGGATGACGACGTTCGCAAAAAGCTCGTCGGCAAGCGGCTTCGTTTTATCGCTTGGCATGGCGCGGAAGCCGCCGGCCGCGATCATCAGAACGTCGGCTCCGAAAAGCTCATTCTTTTCGTTGTCGGTGAGTATGGCACCGAAGTCGCCCATGTGTACGATCTTATAGCCGTCCCAATTGAGTATATGTATCCTGTTCTTACCCCGAAGCAGACCCCAACTCGTGTCGTGGAAGGTGTCGATATACGACAGCTCGTATGGGCAGGGCTTAGTCGGATCGGGTATCGTGACGGCGGCACGGTTGTTGTGTCCGGGATGCTCGTGGCTGCACAGCACGGCGTCCGCCGTGACCGAGAGCTTGGGATAGCCGCCGAGCTGACGGCTTTCATAGGGGTCTATCACAACGCTGTAACCGTTGTGGCTTATCTTAAAGCAGGCATGACCGAGCCAGCATATTTCCATGGTAATACTTCCTTATCTTTGTAGTTTATTCTTCGATAAGCTCCTCGCCTATGCGATATACGTTTCCGGCTCCGACGGTGAGTATCAGATCGCCGGGGCGGGCGTTTTCCGCAAGATCACGCTCGATCTCGGCAAAGGTGGGGAAGAACTTTGCGCCCTCGATCTTTGCGGCAAGGTCTGCGGAGGATATTCCGAACACGTTCTTTTCCCTTGCGGCAAATATCTCCGCAAGATACACGAGGTCGGGTCGCCTGAGCTGCCGCACGAAATCGTCAAACAGCGCCCTTGTGCGGGAGTAGGTGTGCGGCTGAAACACGACGACGGTGCGCTTGTAGCCGAGATTTTCGACGGCATCGAGCAGCGCTTTAAGCTCGCCGGGATGGTGAGCGTAATCGTCGTACACGTCGGCGCCGTTAAACTTGCCCTTAAACTCAAAGCGCCGACCCGCACCCGAAAAGCCGGACAGACCGTACTTCACGGCGGTGGGCTTGATTCCAAGGCAGAGACAGGCAGCCGCAGCTGCAAGAGCGTTCATCAGATTGTGCTCGCCGGGAACGTGGATGCGCACGGACTCGATACACTTGCCGCCGTACATTATGTCGAAGGTGGTGACGGAGCCGATGCGGACGACGTTCTTTGCGTACACGTCCGCCTTGGGACTTCGTCCGAAGGTGACGATGCGTTTGCCGATGCCCTCAAGTGCGTCCATGGTGTTCGCATCGTCGTAGTTTGCGACGACGTAGCCGTTTTCGGGGACGTGCATCGCAAAGCTGCGGAAGGAACGCTTTATGTCGTCAAGGTCCTTGAAGAAGTCGAGGTGATCCTCCTCAATGTTCAAAATGACCGCCACGGTGGGGTAGAAGGAAAGGAAGGAGTTATAATACTCACAGCTCTCCATTATAATTGTATTGCCCTTGCCGACACGGTGGCTCGCTTTTAAAAGCGGCAGCGTACCGCCTATCATGACGGTCGGATCCTTTTCCGCCGCCATGAGAATGTGCGTACACATGGACGTGGTGGTGGTCTTACCGTGCGTTCCGGCGATACAGAGGGCGTTTTCGTAGCCCTTCATGATCGCACCCCACGCCTGAGTGCGCTCGTAAACGGGGATACCCAACTCCCTTGCACGGACGATCTCCGGATTGTCGTCGTGAGCGGCGGCGGTGCGGACGACAAAATCCGTGTCCTCGGAGATGTTGTTGCCGTCGTGACCGATGTAAATGTTTATGCCAAGCCCCCGAAGATGGGAGGTGCGCTCGCTCTCGGCAATGTCGGAGCCGCTGATGTTAAGTCCGCAGCCGACGAGTACCTCGGCAAGCGGAGCCATGGATACGCCTCCTATGCCGACGAGGTGACCGTGACAATGACTGCTTAAAAATTCGGAAAAGTCTTTCATATATACACCTGCTATACGCAAAATTAACAATTTCGTATTGATGTTGATTTGGGCTGATGATATTATAATACCGTAAAATGAATCTGGCAACATTTTTTGATCAAGGTGAAGCTATGCTCAAAGTCAATCCGCCTAAATATGTCAGACAGACCCTCTTTGCCCTTCAGGCGAGAGGGCATCTTGCGTATCTCGTCGGCGGCTGTGTGCGTGATGCGATAATGGGCATCACTCCGCAGGACTGGGACATATGCACCAGTGCGCTGCCGGACGAGGTCATGGACATTTTCCCGGACTCCAGTCCCACGGGCTTAAAGCACGGCACGGTGACGGTCAAGGTGGGCAGCAAAAGCTGTGAGGTGACGACCTTCCGCACGGAGGGCGATTACCGTGACCATCGCAGACCGGACTCCGTCACCTTCGTTTCCGACCTCATAAGCGACCTCGGACGCCGAGATTTTACCATGAACGCCATCGCTCTGTCGGCGGACGGCATGGTGTCCGACCCCTACGACGGAATAACGGACATCGAAAACGGCGTTATCCGCTGTGTCGGCTACCCGACGCTGCGCTTTGACGAGGATGCGCTGCGTATGTTCCGTGCGCTGCGCTTTTCGGCCCGGCTCGGCTTTGCGATAGAGCCGAACACGCTCGATGCGATAAAGCAGAAGGCGGAGCTGTGCAACGCTCTTGCGCCCGAACGTGTGCGTGACGAGCTTGAGAAGATACTGCTCAGTCCGAGACCGGAGGTCTGCGCCGACGCCATCTCCTTCGGGATGCTGGGGCGCTACGTCACCGGCTCGGGTTGGGAAGCGCCGCCGCTTTCCGACCTGTCGGAGCTTCCGAAAAAGCCGCTGCAAAGGTGGATTACATTTTCTATAATGCTTCAGAAATACGGCTTTATTCCCTCGGCGGAGGACTTTCTGCGTGAGCTTCGGCTTGACGGAAGAACGGTCCGCTGCTGCCGCAGCGCAGAGGAAATGCTGAGAGATCAGCCTCCCTCCGACAGGCTGGGCTGGAAGCGGCTTTTAAACCGCTACGGTGTCGATTCCGTGTCCTGCGCCGTGTCCGCATACGGGGTGCTGCTGCACACCGACTGCGAAAAGGACTTCAAGGCGGTACTCAAAAGCGGGGAGTGCTTCTCCTTAAAGCACCTTGCCGTCACGGGGGACGATCTATTAAATGCCGGACTTAAAGGTCACGAGCTTGGCGAGATGCTCAAGTTCCTGCTCGACTATGTGATGGAGTTTCCTGAAAACAACAAGCGTGAGATACTTATGGAGCTTGCGAAATACTCGGAGGAAAGCTGATGAAAAGCGACGAAATGCGGAGCCTTGAACGAGAGTGCATGGGCTGCCGAGGCTGTGAGCTGTGCAAAACGAGGACGAATCTTGTCTTCGGCAGAGGCAACCCCGACAGCGAGGTCATGTTCGTCGGCGAAGGCCCCGGAGAACAGGAGGACTTAAGCGGCGTTCCCTTTGTCGGCAGGGCGGGTAAGCTCCTTGACGATATGATGGAGATGATAGACCTCTCCGACAAAAACGTGTACATCGCAAACACCGTGAAGTGCCGTCCTCCGAAAAACCGTGACCCTCTGCCGGAGGAGAAGCTTGCGTGCCGGAGCTGGCTCAACCGTCAGCTTGAGATCGTAAACCCCAAGATAATTATATGCCTCGGCAGGATAGCCGCCACGGAAATTATCAGAGAAGATTTTAAAATAACGAGGGAGCGGGGGCGCTGGTTCACCGTAAACGGTGTGCAGACCATGGCTATATATCACCCCGCAGCGCTGCTGCGTGACGTGACAAAGCGACCCGACACCTTTACCGACCTGCGTGAGATCAGAAGCGAGATACGCAGGCTGTGCAAAAATACTTATTAGAAAGAGCGTTTTCGGATGCTGAAACTGATCGACGTCAACTTTGAACTTAAACAAATGATGGAGCCGTATTTCCGCACGGAGAATTCACGAAGTGCGGATTTTTGCTTCGGCAACATCTATATGTGGGACAAGCGCTACAAGCAAAGCGCCGCTCCAGTAGAGGGCAGACTGGTGACGAGACTTGTCCGCCACGGGGAGACATATTTTGCGTTCCCGGTGGGTGAGGGCGACCTGAGACCCGCCATAAACGAAATGCTTGAGATCTGCCGCAGCGAGGGTATACCGCTGAAAATATGCGGCATAACGGATGAGCATATAGAGCTTTTAAACGACGCCTTCGGCGGCTGCTTCGAGCTTTCGGAGGACAGAGCCTACTCGGACTACATCTACCGTGCCGACAAGCTCTCGACCTACTCCGGCAGGGCGATGCACTCAAAAAAGAACTTCTGCAACCGCTTTGAAAACGAACACGAGTGGCGCTTTGTGCCGATAACGAAGGAGATGGTCCCCGAATGTGTCGCCATGCTCGACGAGTGGACGGAGGAATCGGAAGGCCGGCTCACGCACGATATAGGCTATGAGCACGATGCGATACTGCGGGGATTTTCCCACTACGACGAGCTGGGGCTTATGGGCGGTGCGCTGTACTCCGGGGAAAGACTTCTCGGCTTCTCGGTGGGCGAGGTCATCTCGGACGACACCTTCTGCACCCACTTTGAAAAGGCGTACCCCGACGTTGCGGGCGCTTACCCGATGGTGTGCAGGGAGCTTGTGCGCATGGTCTGCGAAAAGCACCCGGAGATATGTTATGTAAACCGAGAGGACGACATGGGAAACGAGGCGCTGCGGCAGTCGAAGCTGTCGTATAAGCCTGAGTATATATTAAATAAGTATGTTGCGGTATGGAAAACTTGAGGATAAGAGAATATACGAAAAATGACCTGCCCTTTATGACTGCGCTGTGGGGCGACGCTTTCGGCGACGCCGAGGTGCTTGTGCGGCGCTTTTATGAGCTGCTGCCGGAGATGGGAACGGCGTTTGTCGCAGAGTGTGACGGGGTACCCGTCGGCATGGCAAACGTGCTTTGCGCCGTCGTGTGCGGAAAGCGCTGCGGCTATGTGTACGCCGTGGCGGTAAAGCACGAAGTGCGTGGCAAGGGAGCGGGAACTGCGCTTATGAAGCACTGCCGCAGGATGTTTTCGAGACTGTGTACTCTGCCTGCGTCCGAGGGGCTGTACTCGTGGTACGCCGACTGTCTCGGTGCAGACAAGTTGAGCCGCTGCATATATGAAACGATCGCCGCTGGAGCCTCCGACGTCGAGATAAAAAATCTTTCGTCGGCGGAGTATGCGGCGATGCGAAGCGAGTATAAGCTTAACACGGCGTTCCCGCTGGCTTGGTACGAGTACCAGCGGGAGCTTTGCCGTTATTACGGAGGCGGTATGTTCCGCAGCGGACGCTCGATAGCCTGCGGCTACCTTGAGGACGGGGTGCTGAAAATTAAAGAGTGCCTCGGTCCGACGGATCTCATACCTGAGCTTTGCCGCAGACTCGGTGCGGAAAAGGCGGAGATCAGAACTGCGTTTCATGCGGGAAAGCCCTTCATTGCGGCAAGCTTCCCCTTGCCGGAAACGCTCAATATGTGCATAGCGCTTGACTGAAGCTTCGGGAGTCTTATGACTCCCGAATTTTTATTTATGAGAGGATCGCTCTGTCGTTTGCAAATTCGTTGCCGCTTGCTTTCGTGAACATCTCAAGCAGATTTGCGACGGTGAGCTTTTTCTTTTCCTCGCCCGATATGTCGAGGATTATCCTGCCGTTGTGCAGCATGATAAGGCGGCTGCCGTATTCTATGGCGTCACGCATATTGTGGGTTATCATGAGCGTGGTGAGCTTGTTTTCACGGACGATCTTGTCGGTGAGCTGCATCACCTTTGCGGCGGTCTTGGGGTCGAGTGCGGCGGTATGCTCGTCAAGGAGCAAAAGACGGGGCTTCTGCATCGTCGCCATGAGCAGGGTCAGCGCCTGACGCTGACCGCCGGAGAGGGTGCCGACCTTCGCCGAAAGTCGGGTCTCAAGACCGAGATCCAGCTCTTCGAGCATACGGCGGTACTCCTCACGCTCGGACTTGCGGATGCCGGGACGCAGACTGCGGTGTGCGCCACGGCGTGCCGCCAGAGCGAGGTTTTCCTCGATCTGCATACCCGCTGCGGTACCCGTCATGGGGTCCTGGTACACTCTGCCGAGGTACTTTGCTCTCTTGTACTCCGGCAGGGAGGTGACGTTCACGCCGCCGAGGAATATGCTGCCGGAGTCGGGAAGCCAGGTCCCGCAGATGGCGTTCTGCATGGTGCTTTTGCCTGCGCCGTTGCCGCCGATGACGGTCACGAATTCGCCCTCGCTCACGGTGAGCGACAGGTTATCTAGCGCAAGCTTTTCGTCTATGCTGCCGGGGTTGAATATTTTGGTGACGTTTTTCATTTCAAGCATTTTGCGCACCCCTTTTCGATACGCTGCGTGCAGCGCGGAGCTTTTTTCTGAGGTAGGGTATGCCGAGGAACAGAGCGACGACGATTGCGGAGAACATCTTCAGAAGGTCGGTGTCGAAGCCGGAGAAGATGATGATCTGGTACACGACATAGTACACGATGGCGCCGGCGATAACGCCGAGGAGCCTTACGGCAAAGTTAGTCGAGATACGCTTTGCAAGCACCTCGCCTATGACGACCGCCGCAAGACCGATGACGACTGCGCCTCTGCCCATGTTGATGTCGGTGTAGCCTTGGTACTGGCACAGCAGAGCGCCGGAAAGTGCGACGATGCCGTTGCTTATCGCAAGACCGAGGATCTTGGTAAGACCCGTGTTTATGCCCTGCGCACGGCTCATCACGGGGTTTGAGCCGGTCGCACGGATGGCGCAGCCGATCTCGGTGCCGAAGTAGACGTACAGGACGGCGACCGTCACGACCGCAAAGATCGCAAGAACTATGAGCGCCGAGTCAATGTCCATCTGCGAGAGGATAACGGGGTTTGACCTTGAGGATATCGCCTGATTTGCCTTGCCGAGGATCTTGAGATTCACCGACCACAGCACCATCTGGGTGAGTATACCCGCAAGTATGGCGGGTATACCCAGCAGAACGTGGAGAAATCCTGTTATGCTGCCTGCGGCGATGCCCGCAAGCACTGCGCAAAGGACGGACAGCCACGGGCTTTGACCGGAAAGCATCATCATGGTACACACCGCAGCTCCGGTGCAGATGGAACCGTCCACGGTGAGGTCCGCAATGTCAAGGACTTTATATGTAATGTATACGCCTATCGCCATAATGCCCCAGATTATTCCCTGGGCAACGGCTCCGGGCAAGGCTCCGAGCAGATCCGTCATAACAGTTACTCCTTTTGTTTTTCTAAATGATCGTCAGTCGAGCGGCTCGTAGCCGTCGGGAACGGTGATGCCGAGCTCTTTGCAGATCTCGGGATTGTACTTCTTGCTTGCTTCGGCGTATGCAATGGGCATATCGGAGATGTCCGCTTCGCCGAGCAGGATGGCTGCCGCCATTTCGCCGGTCTTGTAGCCGAGGTCGTAGTAGCTGATGGAGAGGGTCGCAACGCCGCAGCCGGAGCAGATACCGGCCTCGCCCGCAACGACGGGGGTCTTGGCGCTTATAACGATGTTGCCGATGGTCTCAACGCAGCTTGCTGCGGTGTTGTCGGTGGGGATGTAGATGACGTCGCTGTCGGCTGCCGCCTTGGTGGTGACTGCCGCAATGTCGTTGGAGTCGCTGAAGGAGAAGCGGGTGCAGGTGATGCCCTTGTCGCTGAGGTATTTTTCAACTACCTTCACTTGGTAATCGGAGTTGGGCTCCGCCGAGCAGTAGAGAAGTCCGACCTTCTTGGCGTCGGGGAACAGCTCAAGGATCATTTCCGCCTGATCCTCAAGGGGAGCAAGGTCGGAGGTGCCGGATACGTTTCCGCCGACGGTGCCGCTGAAATCGTCAAGCTTCAGAGCGACGCCGTACTCGGTGACGGAGGTGCCGAGGATGGGGATGGACTCGGTCGCATTGTATGCAGCCTGGAGAGCGGGAGTCGCATTTGCGAGGATGAGGTCAACGTTCTTCGAAACGAAGGAGTTGACTATGGTGCTGCACATTGCGGCGTCGTTCTGAGCGTTCTGCTCGTCGAACTGCACCTTGTCTGCGCCGAGCTTATCGACGAGAGCGTCCTTGAAGCCCTGAGTTGCGGCGTCGAGAGCGTCATGCTGAACGAGCTGGCAGATGCCGACGGTGAACACCTTGTCCTTGGCGGAGTCATTGCCGCCGGAGCAGGCTGCGAGAGAAAGGCAGAGGCTTACGATGAGTACCGCAGCCAAAAGAGTCGATGTAATCGAACGTTTGGTTTTCATGTTGATTCCTCCAAAAAGCATTGAATTGATGTTTTGCGTGGTCGGTGCAGTGTCGCCATGCGGCAAAACAAAAATGCCGCACGGATTTGTGATCCGCACGGCATTGTAACAATCACGCTTAAAAGACGCAACGTTATGCAAACATTCGTTTACGGGCATCACAAATCGCTTTTATTTTCGTAAAGTAAAAATAAAAGTAATAATAACGATCTGCAAATGCGAAGCGAACGTTCATCATCCTGTTTACGTCTCCTTCCTTTAGGATGGCATCACTATAGCACCGCAAAGTGCAAAAGTCAACAGGTGTTAATAAAAAAACAATCTGCCGTCTCCTCAATAAGGGGAAACGGCAGAAAGTATTGAAAACGCAGGGTTTTCAGATCATATATTTCTTAATTGCATCGCCAACGGTGTCGGGATCCATGGTGACGCTGATGACAAATTCAATTTTTTCCTTCTCGGAAAAGTCCTCCAGCCAATCAAGAAATTCGCCGAAAACGACGGGATCCTTGTTGCTGACGATCTTATAAAAATTATCTACAAAGACATGAGTGATGTCGTAGTTGCCGGAATGAAGGCCGCAAATAAAGCCTTTTATAAATTCATAAGAACCCGTGTCATAAGACCCGGCCTCGATAAGCCTTGCCTGATAGGGAATATCGTAAGTGAGCTTCTTTTCCTTTTCGATGCAGACCACGTCGCCGTTTTCCATCTTCACGGCTTCACGGACGAGATCCACGAGCTTCTTTGTTTTACCGGAGCCTTTGAGACCCAGGATCAACTTAACCATTGTGACCACGCTCCTTTGTTGTGATTTATATAATCAGATTAACATCTTTTCGAGCGTAAAGCAAGACCTTTCTTTCCGGCAGCCGGAATTTGCACATTTTGCCGAAAATCATGTGCCGGGCTTGCCGAGCAGACGGAACATATTCTTTTTATAAGCCTCCACGCCGGGCTGATCGAAGGGATTAACGCCGGACATATAGCCGGAAATGGCGCAGGCGACCTCGAAGAAGCAGACGAGAGCGGCAAAGCCCGCTTCGTCCCTCGACGGTACGCTGATGACGATGTTCGGAACGCCGCCGGATATGTGGGCGGACTTCACCGCCTCGGCTGCGGTCGCACAAATGTCGCCGAGGTCCTTGCCCGCAAGATAGTTGAGTCCGTCGGGGTCGCCCATCTCAAAGGGCAGCGGGAAGGCGTGCCGGGGCTTATCAAAGCTCACGACCGTTTCGATGAGCGTTCTCGGTCCGTCCTGAATATACTGACCCATGGAGTGCAGATCGGCGGTAAGCTCGACGGAGGCGGGGTAGATGCCGATACCGTTTTTGCCCTCGCTCTCACCGTAAAGCTGCTTCCACCACTCCGCCATGAAGCGGAAGGAAGGCTCGTAGCAGGCGAGTATCTCAATGCCTCTGCCCCTGCCGTAAAGGTGCTGCCTTGCGGCGGCGTACTGCCATGCGGGGTTTTCGGGCGAACGGAGATCGAGCGCTTTAAGCTCCTCGATCGCACGGTTTACGACCGTCTTCACGTCGATACCGGCGACCGCCATGGGCAGAAGTCCGACCGCCGACAGGACGCTGTACCTGCCGCCGACGTCGTCGGGAACGACGAAGCATTCCCAGCCCTCGGCGTCCGCCATGGACTTCAAAACGCCCTTTGCTGAGTCGGTCGTCGCAAAAATGTGCTTCTTTGCGGCGGCGCCGTACTTATCACGAAGCAGCTTCCTGAACACACGGAAGGCTATTGCCGGCTCAAGCGTGGTGCCGGATTTCGAGATGACGTTCACGTCGAAATCACGGTCGCCGAGCTTTTCGATAATGTCGGTGAGCGCATCGGGGGAAAGTCCGTTTCCGGCAAAGAGGATCATGGGGTCATCCTCCGAGGGAACGGGACGGAGAAGCTCGATAGCGCCCTTTGCTCCGAGATAGGAGCCGCCGATGCCGATGACGACGAGCGCCTTTGAGCGTGATCTTATTTTCTGAGCGGCGGCGAGGATGCTTTTAAGCTCGCCGTCTTTTATCCTTGCGGGAAGGTTGAGCCAGCCCGTAAATTCACTTCCTGCGCCGGTGCCGTCAACCAAATCTCTATGAGCCTTGGCTGCGGCGGCGTAGTCCGGACCTGCCGGATCGAAGAACGCCGCAGCGCCCGATAAATCCACTCTGACCATATGCTGCCTCCATTGTTTTTGAATTGCGTTTATTATACTCCTGTTTATCTAAAAATCAAGTAAATTGTGGAGGCAACGATATAAATACCCCATATTTAGTGCAAAAATACGCTGAAAGGCAAGAAAATTGTCAGTTCTGACCTAAAAGACTGCCGACGAGACTGAGGAAAATATCCGAAAGTCCCATCCTCTGCACGTCGTGAGAGGCGACGAGGGGTACGCTGTACGCTTCCTGCCCGTTTATCAGAACGCTCATGCTGCCGAGGCTGTCGCCCTTTTTGACGGGCGCCGCCACGGAGTCGGGAAGATCAAGCTTATATTCGATATTGCCCGAACCCTGCTTTGAGATTAGCGCCGCTTCGGGACCCGTGTACTCCGGCTGTACGCAGTCGCCCTTGCCCAGCTCAACGGAGACCGGGGGTAGGGCAGACCCCTGCCGCAGGGGACAGAGAGTGTAGTTTGCAAAGGCGTAGTTTAAAAGCGCCTTTGCGTCGTTGTTTCTCGAATCGACGCTTTCGGCGTGCATTATGACCGCAATGTACTCTACGCCGTCACGCATGGCGGTCGCAGACAGACAGTACATCGCAAGCGAGGTAAAGCCGGTTTTAAGTCCGGTGCAGCCCTCGTAGTAGTAGACGAGCTTGTTGGTATTTGAAAGTCCGAATTCGCCGTTGCGTATGGAGTCCATCCATATCGTGGTGTAGTCCTTTATGAGATCGTGCCGTATAAGCTCTCTCGACATTAGCGCAATGTCGTATGCGCTCGTGTAGTGGTCGCTGTCGTCAAAAAGCCCGGTGCAGTTTGTAAAGTGCGTGTTTTTCATTCCGAGCTCTTCGGCTCTTGCGTTCATGCGCTCGACGAAGCTTTGCTCCGAGCCGCACAGATGCTCCGCCATCGCAACGGCACAGTCGTTTGCCGATACGACGGAGATGCACTTGAGCATCTCGTGGACGCTCATCTTCTCGCCCTCCTCAAGGAAAACGCAGCTTCCGCCGAAGGAAGCCGCCCTCTCGGATGCGATAACGGTGTCGTCGAGCGAAATATCGCCGTTTTCGATCGCCTCGACGATGAGCAGCATGGTCATCACCTTCGTGACGCTTGCGGGCGCCATGCGCTCGTGTGCGTTTTTCTCGTATATCACCTCGCCGCTTTGCTTTTCCATCAAAACGGCAGAGGGGGCTTTGATGTCTATTGCGTCGTCGCGGAGCGTTTCGGATGCAGCGGCGCCGCCGAAGAGCTGAAGCGCAGCCAGCAGTGTAAACAGCATTCTTTTCATGGCATATCCCTCCGAGACATACTATGAGGGGCGGGTATCGGATAATGCAGGTTGACAGGATTATGCTTTATTCGACACAAATGAATCGTGCAATAATGAACACACAATGAACAAAGTGCTTGCAAATACAGAGTTTTAAACACTTTCAACACAGTTTTCAACAGTCATTGGCACAATGCTTTGACGGGAAATATCCATATTGTGTTTACATAACACATATGCAGGAATATTATAATTATGCGAAAAATTCACAGAATAGTTATTGACGTTGCATTGCGGCAATAGTAAAATTAAAAGGCTAAGTACATTGCGAGGGGGAAAGTGATGAAGCGGCGTATTAAATCGAATACCCAGTACTTCCGTTGGGGCCTAACGGCATTCATCGTCGTTGCCGCCAGTATACTGTTTTATTTCGGACTGGACTATCTGGGAGATGTGTTCAGCGTTTTAGGGGAGCTTCTCAGCATACTTAATCCCTTTGTGTGGGGCTTTGTGATATCGTATCTGCTGCTGCCGTTTATGAACATATTCGAGAGCAAGCTCTTCAGCCCGCTCACGAAGAATCTCTACGAGACGCACCCGAAGATGAAGCGGCGCAAAAAGCTGGCGAGGGGACTTTCGGTATTTCTTTCGGAAATACTTATGATACTGCTCATTTCGGCTCTACTGTATCTTGTAATACCGCAGCTGTATGCCAGCATCGAAAGCATAGTCACCGCAGCGCCGGACTATCTCACGAAGGCGTATGCAAAGCTTGACAAGCTGCTTGCAAACCACCCCGAAATGGACAAGTACGCAGAGGCGATATTCGGGAACCTGAACAACACGCTTATAAAGTGGGCGCAGAATACCGTCCTGCCCAATATGGATACCATCATTGCGGACGTGACGAGCGGCGTTTACAGCGTCGTCATGGGCATCTACAATGTCGTCATCGGCATGATCGTTTCCATATATGTATTGTATAACAAGGAATCCGTCCGCACCCATTTCAAGAAATTCCTGTACTGCATCTGCAAGCCGAAAAACGCAAAGCGCGTAAACTCCGTTCTGAAGTTTACGAATCAGACCTTCCGCAACTTCATCACGGGTCAGCTCACCGACGCACTTATAGTCGGCATTTTGTGCTTCATCGGATGCAGCATACTGAAGATACCCTATGCGCTGCTCATTGCGGTGGTCGTCGGCGCAACGAACGTCATTCCGTTCTTCGGACCGTTCATCGGCGGCATACCGTCGGGACTTCTGGTGCTTATGGTCGATCCCTTCAAGTGCCTTATATTCGTCATATTCATCGTTGCTCTCCAGCAGGTTGACGGCAATATCATCTGCCCCAAGATAATGGGCGGCTCCGTCGGCATAAACGGCTTCTGGGTAATGTTTGCGATCATACTCGGCGGCGGACTGTTCGGCTTCTGGGGTATGCTTTTGGGCGTTCCCGTGTTCGTGGTCATATACACCGGCATCAAGACGCTCATAGAGCGCAGGCTCCGCAAGCGCAATCTGCCCGATGACGACGCAAGCTACGAGGACCTCGACTATATAGAACCGCAAACGGGCGAGCTTGTGAAGGTCCCGCCCACCATTGTAATGGCGGAGGAGCCGAAGTCCGAGGAACCGAAAACCGAGGACGCACAGGAAGATAAAAAGTAAAGATAATAAAAACGCTTTCGGTTTCTCCGAAAGCGTTTTTATTATTAAAATTTATCTATGCGCAAGGGTCTGCGACGCACGGAGCAGGGAAGCGCAGAGCGCATCTGCGTCATCAAGAGTGTTGTAGCGTGAAAAGCTTATGCGCAGAGCGCCGTCGATGACCTTTGCGGGAAGTCCGATCGCTTCGAGGACGTGGCTTCTTGCGCCCTTCTTGCAGGCGGAGCTGCGGGAGACAAATATCCCATCCGCCTCAAGGAAGTTCATCAGCACCTCGCTCCGCCAGCCGGGGAGCGATACGCTGAGTATGTGCGGTGCGCCGCCGCCGATGAGGACGAGCTGCGGTATGAGCGACGTGAGCCTTTCGGCGGTGTAAGCCCGAAGCTCCGAAAGCTGCTTCTGCGTCTCGGCAAAGCGAGCGTTGGCGATCTCCGCCGCCGTGCCGAAGGCGGCTATCTGCGGCATCGGCTCGGTGCCTGCCCGCAGACCGCTCTCCTGCGCTCCGCCGAGTATATAGGGCTTGATTTTCACCCCGCTTTTGATATACAATGCGCCTATGCCCTTGGGTGCGTGGATCTTGTGACCGCTTATCGAGATCATGTCCGCACCGCAGCCCTTTGCGGTGAAGGGCAGCTTCATAAACGCCTGCACCGCATCCGTGTGCAGGAGTGCGAATGAACCCCGCTCGTCGAGCAGACGGCGCATGGCGGCGATGTCCGTTATGCCGCCAGTCTCGTTGTTGACGGTCATAAAGCTCACAAGCACGGTGTCGGGGCGCAGAGCCTCGGCAAGCGCCGAGACGCTTATGCTCCCGTCGGCTTCGGGCGCAAGGCGGGTAACCTCAAAGCCCCGGCGCTCAAGCTCCGAGAGGGACTTTCTCACCGCATCATGCTCTGTAAGTGAGCTTATAACGTGCCTTCCCCGGTGCTTCATCGCCTCGGCTCCGCAAAGGATCGCCCAGTTGTCGCTTTCCGAGCCGCAGGAGGTAAAGAAAAGCTCCGACGGCTTGCAGCCGAGGGCGGAGGCGACCTGCCCCCTTGCCTTTGTCAGAACGGCTGCCGCCTCACGCCCCTTGGTGTGGGTCGAGCTGGGGTTGCCGTAAAACGATGTCATGGTTTCAAACGCCGTCTGTGCCGCTTCGTCGCAGACTCTCGTTGTGGCGGCGTTGTCAAGATAGATTTCCATTTTGTACTCCTTAGGAGAGATTTACGATGAAATACATTATATACACTTTGGGCTGCAAGGTCAACCAGTACGAAACTCAGGCGATGGAAACGCTGCTCTGCGAACACGGTCATACGCAGGCGGCGGAGGGCGAGACCGCCGACGCCGTCATCGTGAACACCTGCGCCGTGACCGCCGAGGCGGGGCGCAAGTCGAGACAGGCGATAAACCGTCTGCGTGAGGAAAACCCCGGTGCGGTCGTTGCGGTGTCCGGCTGCTATTCGCAGCTCAGCCCCGATACCGCCGCAAAGCTCGGCGCCGACGTCATTTTCGGCACCGGCGACAGGGTGAAGCTCGTCGATGCCATAGAGAGAGCCTGCGCCGAGGGCGCATCGGAGCGCTGCGTCGATAAGCCCTTTGAGCGGCGTGTGTTCGAGGAGCTGCCTGCGGGAGCCGCAGAGGGCAGAACGAGAGCGCTGCTCAAAATTCAGGACGGCTGCGTGAACTTCTGTACCTACTGCATAATCCCGTACACGAGGGGGCGCCTCAGAAGCCTGCCTATTGCCGACGCCGCAGCCGCTGCCGCAAAGCTCTGCTCCGAAGGGTACAGGGAGCTTGTGCTGACGGGCATCGAGATCGCCTCCTACGGCGTCGATCTTGAGGGGAAGCCGAGCCTTGCCGACGTCGTGTGCGCAATTGCGGAGGCGGCGCCCGATATGCGGCTGCGTCTCGGCTCGCTTGAGCCGACAGTCATAACCGAGGACTTCTGCCGTCGCCTTGCGTCGCTCGGAACGCTGTGCCGGCACTTCCACCTTTCGCTGCAATCCGGCTGCGACAGGACGCTTAAAAACATGAACCGCAAATACGATACCGCAACCTTTTTCGAAAAAACGGAGCTGTTGCGGAAATACTTCCCCGACTGCGGGATAACCTGCGATATTATCGTGGGCTTCCCCGGCGAAAGCGACGAGGATCAGCGCACGACGCTTGATTTCATCGAAAAGGTCGGATTTTCAGACGCTCACATTTTCCCGTACTCACGCAGACCCGGCACC
>CAVDMS010000030.1:0-18263 GCA_963610045.1 Bacteroidaceae bacterium | reverse complement strand
AAACTCTGCACAGCGGCGAAATTTCGATACGCATATAAAAAAAGAGATAAGCTGTACGAAACGGAGGAAGAACAATGAACAAAGATATGTGCGTAGAGCTTAACGACGGAATTTTGAATATTCGTGTCGGTGCGATCATCATGAAAGGCGGAAAGCTTTTGATGGTTGGCAATGACAGAGACTATCTCTACTCCGTTGGCGGTAGGGTAAAATTCGGTGAAACGGCAGAAGAGGCTATTGTCCGTGAAGTGTTTGAAGAAACAGGCGTTAAGATGGAAGTCGACCGTCTTGGCTTTGTGCATGAAAACTATTTCCATGGCGACGTGCCTTCCAATCGGAACAAGCTGATTTATGAGATTGCGCTTTTCTTCTATATGAAAGTGCCCGATACTTTTGCGCCTATCAGCGAAACCTTCACGGAAGATATCGGCAAGGAACACTTGGTGTGGGTATCGCCAGATGAGGACATTCGGATATATCCGGAATTTTTCAAAACCGAATTGAAGAATCCGACAGGCACCGTAAGGTATTTCACTACGGACGGGAGATAAACCGGCAGGAGCGGGATAGAATCGACGCCGGACAACGGGAATCGGAAGCGACCGACGCAGGGAGAATCCCCCGTGGGTGAGCCGCTAAAAGCGGAACAGGCATGACCGAAGTCATGCCTGTTCTCCAATATTCAAATTTAACTGTCTTACCAACGGAGAGGTTTTACCTCTCTCTTTTTATCAATGTATTATCCGCACCGCCTGCGGGCAGTTTGAAAATTCTATGCGCTCGTGCACACCGCCGTCCTCGCCGTCGAAGGTGAAGGCCTCGGGAGCGTCAAACTCAAACACGGCGTGCTTTGTGTGCAATATCTCGATATACTCGCTTTCAAGGTCGCCTCTAAGCACCCGTGCCGCCAAATGCGCAAGCGCCGCTGCGTTTTTGGGTTTCTTAAGCATGATAAGCTCATGCTCGCCGTCGCCGAGGGAGACCTTGTCCTTCGGCAGATCGATCATTCCCGCAACGGAATAGGAGTTTGACACGCTGCCGTAGAGGTAATCGCCCTCAAAGCTGCCGCCGTCGTACTCCACCCGCACCCTGCGGCTTTTGAGCGAGCGCAGGCTTTTCGCCGCACCGATGACATACGCCGCCTGACCGAGTCTGCGCTTTAAGTCCTGCGGCGTGCCGTAGCTCACCTCGGTGAATGCGCCGAATGCCGCAACGTAGTTGAAGTACCCGCCGCTGCGCTTTCCCACGTCGAAGGGCATCGCCTCGCCGGAGACGATGCGCCGTGCCGCCGCCGTCGGGTCGTGCTTCGGAAGACCCAAGGAGCGGGCGACGTCGTTTGCCGTGCCGAGGGGGATATAGCCGACGGTCGGTCTGTTTTCGATGCGCATAAGCCCCGAAACGACCTCGCTTAAGGTCCCGTCGCCGCCGATGCACACAAGGGTCTCAAAGCCCTCTCCGTATTCCGCCGCAAGGGACACGGCGTCCCCTCTGCCGGAGGTGAAAAACAGGCTCGGAGAATAGTCTGCGTCCGAGAAAATTTCCAGCACCTCGGCGAATTTCTTTTTGTATGCGCCCTTTCCGGCTGCGGGGTTTACGATGACAAGCAAGGGTTTTTTCACGGCTCTACCTCCGTTTTTCTGTGTTCCGACATTATATCAGCTTTTCCGACGCCTGTAAACCGCAGGGGACTATCTCGCAGCGTAGGTCGTCGCCGTCGATCTCAAGCCTTGCCCAGCTTCTGTTTGCGCCCTGCCCGACGGAGCCGGGGTTTATGACCAGTATCCCGCCGACGTTTTCGCAGAACGCCGAGTGCGTGTGACCGTACATGGCGATGTCGCAGCCGCTGCATTCGGCGGCGTACAGAAGCGGCTCAAGCCCCGCAAAGCGCACGCCGTAGCGGTGACCGTGGGTGAGAAACGCCTTGTGCGCACCGAGGGTCACGACCCTTTTTTCGACCTCCGGCCAGTCGCCGTCGCAGTTGCCGGACACTGTGCAGACGCATATTTGCGGAAACTCGTCATGAAGCTCCTCAATGTCACGCCTGCCGTCGCCGAGGTGTATCGCCATGTCGGGTGCGTACTCGCAAAGGACACGGCGCATATCGGAAGCGTTTCCGTGGCTGTCGGAAAAAACGGCTATTTTCATAGTAAACCTCCTGAGAGCATACGAATATAATGTTGCATGGGAGTGATTATAATGCTTGATCTTGAACGTGTAAATGCCGAGATCGAAAAAAGCGGAAAAAAAGACCGGCTGAAAAGCCTTGCCGATTCCGCCGAGGGGCGTGCCGTGAGCAGGATGCTCGATCCCGCCGCCGTCGAGAAGGCGGCAAAAAGCGGGGACACCGCCGCCCTGCAAAGCATACTGTCCGACGTTCTGAGTACCGACGAGGGCAAGCGGCTCGCAGAGCGGCTCAAAAAAGCCATGCAGTAAGGCAAAGGAGGTCAGCCGTGAGTGATTTTGACAGTATGCTGAGCAGCCTGCTGAGCGACCCCGCACAGATGGAAAAGATAAGCTCCATGGCAAAATCGCTCATGGGCGAGGGTGGCGCCGAGAAAGCAGAGGAGGAAGCGCCGCTCGATATGGGGATGCTCAAAAAGCTCGGCGGGCTAATGAAGGCCCCCGACGGCAAAGAGCGCAAGCTGCTTGACGCAATGCGCCCCTACCTCTCCGACAAGCGCCGGAGCAAAATGGACAGGGCGATGAAGCTTGCACGGCTTGCCGAGATAGCGGAAAAAGCGGCGTCGGAGTTTGGGGGCGAGGACGATGTATAACCGATACAGAGGCAACGGCTCAAGGCCCGAACGCATGGAGGATCACCCCTCCGCAAAGTTGCCGCCGCCGAAAAGACCGCCGTTTCCGCCGCCGAGTGCAAAGCCGCCGAAAAGGCCGGGGCTTATCCCCGAAAAGCTGACGAAAAGCCTTGCGTCCTTGGAGACGGAGGATCTGCTGCTCATTTTGATACTGTACCTCATGTACCGTGAAAGCGGCGACAAGGAGCTTCTTATCATCATGGGCGCAATGTATCTGCTGTAAAAAGCCGATGGGAAAAACCCATCGGCTTTTTGCCGGTATTCATCTTAAACGCTTGTCGCAGCGGCGGGCAAGGTATGTGCCGAGGGACTGGAAAAACTGCACAAGCAGGATGAGGATTATGACCGCAACAAACATCACGAGGTACTTGTAGCGGTAGTAACCGTAGTCGATGGCGATCTTGCCCAGACCGCCGCCGCCGATGATGCCGCTCATTGCGGAGTAGCCGAGGATCGTCGTCAGTGCGATGGTGACGTTCTGAATGAGAGACGGAACGCTTTCGGGGATCATCACCTTGACGATGATCTGAAACGGCGTTGCGCCCATGCTCTGCGCCGCCTCGATGATGTTGCCGTCAAGCTCACGCAGACTGCTCTCCACGAGTCTTGCCACGAAGGGGAACGCCGCCGCAACGAGCGGTACGACCGTTGCGGTCGTGCCGACGGCGGTGCCGATGATGGCTCTCGACACGGGCAGCACCATTATCATAAGAATAAGGAAGGGGATGGAGCGCAGCAGGTTAATGATGAGATTCAGTATGCGCATGAGCCACGCCGGGAGCGGCAGCACGCCGCCCTTTTCGCCGGCGACCAGCAGCACGCCGAGCGGAAGTCCGATGACGAGCGAGAGTGCGGTACTCAGGACCGTGATGTAAAACGTCTCCCACAGCGCTTCGGGGAGGAGCGGCAGCACCGTCAGAAGATCCTGAACGGAGCCTTCGGAAAACAGATTGTCATACATTGGGGGTTACCTCCTCCGCCTGTACGTTTTCTATGCCGGAGAGAAATTTCAGCGCCCGCTCGTACTGACCTGCGGGGATGCCCAGGAGCATACTGCCGTAGACCTCCTCGGAGAGCTTTTGCGTTGTTGCGGAAATGACGTTGCAGAGTATGCCCTCCTCGGAGGCGAGCCTGCCGACGAGGGGGATAGCCGTCGTGCGGCTGTCCCGGAATATGAGGCGCACACGGCGCTCGGCGAAGGGGTCGGACACCAGCTCGTCCACGCCGCCGGGGAACACGAGCCTGCGTCCGGCGGCGGAGGCGGGAGCCGCAAAGACCGCTGCGACAAGTCCCTCCTCGGCGATGCGTCCCTCGTCTAAGATCGCAACGTGAGTGCAGATCTCCTTGACGACGCTCATCTGGTGCGTGATGATGACGACCGTGATGCCGAGCTTTGCGTTTATGTCACGGATAAGCTCAAGTATCTGACGTGTGGTCTTGGGGTCGAGCGCACTCGTCGCCTCGTCGCAGAGCAGCACCTCCGGCTCCGTCGCCAGCGCACGGGCGATCGCAACACGCTGCTGCTGACCGCCGGAGAGCTGCGCAGGGTAGGCGTTTGCCTTGTCGGGAAGCCCGACGAGCGAGAGAAGCTCCCCTGCCCGCTTTTCCGCTTCGGCACGGGGAACGCCCGCAAGCTCCATCGGGAAGCAGACGTTTTTAAGGCAGGTCCTCTGCATGAGGAGGTTAAAGTGCTGGAATATCATCGTGATCTTGCGTCTTGCGAGCCTGAGCTGCGCCGGGGTCATATCGCAGAGGCTCTGTCCGTTTACGACGACGTCGCCGCTGCTCGGACGCTCAAGCAGATTTATACAGCGCACGAGGGTGCTTTTGCCTGCTCCGCTCATGCCGATGATGCCGTATATGTCGCCGTCGGCTATCGTGAGGGAGACGTCCTTGAGAGCATCCACCCCGCCTTCGTCCGAATCAAAGGTCTTACTTATGTTTTTCAGCTCTATCACAGCCGTCTCCTCCGAAAAATTACTTGCCGCTTATTGCGTCGAGGTTGCTCTGCTTGCCGCCGTAGAGACCCATCGGCTCGACGTGAATTGCGCTCACGGCGACGATGTGGGTACCCTGCTGGGCGTTGAAGTCGTCAAGGTAAGGTCCGTGCTGGAAGTAGTTTGCCAGAACGGTGCCGTCCTCTACGACGGTGTTGGGAACGACGTAGTCGTTGTAGACCTGGATGTCAAGGGTGATGCCCTTCTTGGCAAGGATCTCCTTTGCGACCTCAAGGATCTCGGCGTGAGGAGTGGGGGATGCTGCAACGGAAATGGTGCTGCCCTTGAGCGCGTCGTAGTCAACGCTCTCGTCGTAGCCGTCGGTGAGCTTGTCAATGGTGGAGATGACGGAGCCGTCGTACTTGTCGGCGATGAAGTCCGCTACCTGCTTGCTTTCGAGCGCTGCACGCAGAGCCTTAACTGCGTCGGTGTTCTCGTTGCCTTCCTTGACTGCGAGGATGTTGGTGTATGCGGAGGAGGAGCCTTCCTGGAGGAGTGCGTCCTTTACGGGGTTGAGTCCTGCGTTTATAGCATAGTTGCTGTTGATGACCGCATAGTCAACGTCGGGCAGGAGGTTGGGGAGCTGAGCGGCTTCCGCTTCGACGATCTCGACGTTGTAGGGGTTTTCCACGATGTCGTTCTTGGTTGCGGTGATGCCTGCGCCCTCACGGAGCTTTATGATGCCGGCTTCCTGCAGAAGCAGCAGCGCACGGGCTTCGTTGGTGGTGTCGTTGGGGACTGCGATCTTGATGGTGTCGGAGTCGCTGCCGCCGGAGCAGGCTGCGAGACTGAAGGTGAGTATGACGAACAGCGCAAGAGCTGCGATTCTGGTGAGTACGGAACGTTTCATTTTTACATTTCTCCTTTAAAAATCATGGTTTTGAATTTGTTTAGTGGTTAGAAAAATGAGTCACAGTGTCCGAAGACACATTCGTTTAGCTCTCGGCATCATTCGACACGCTCCTTTTCGGCAAAATAAAAAACAGCGGAAGGTCCGGTGACCTTCCGCTGTTTGTATACAATGGGCTGCGGCGTTACGCCGTCAAACAGGATTCGGAAAGCAGAGGACCAAACTTGACACGGCAAAGCATGCACATGCGGCACATGCACATGTACATCATCATCATTGCGGTGCGAAGTTTCTTCATGCTGCTTTCTCCTTTCCCGAAAAATCGTTTACGCCGAGCATGGTAGCGCCGCAGAAGCGATTTGTCAAGCCCCGTTTTGCGCTTTTTCCGCTTTGCACAAAATCGCTTTACGGCTTCTTAACACTTTTGTGCTGTTTAACTACCGTTTTGAATAGCGTCGGTACTCCGGCGGCACGTCGTAAAGCGTCTCATGCTCCGAAAGCGCCGTCTGCCGAAGGTCAAAGGCACCCCTCGTGCGGCACCACTCATAAGCCGCACCCAGTGCGATACGCACGCCGAGCGTCACAATGTCCTCCGGCGGCGTCGCATTGCGGATAAGCCCCTGACGCTGGCAGCTTTTTATGAGCTTCACAAACCAGTCGTTGAAGGCATAAATGAGGTCGAGTATGCCCACGGGGTTCCTAAGCTCCAGCGCAAACAGCGCCCCCGTGAGGTCGGGTCCGAACTCGACCGCAAGTCCGAGGTAGCGGTCGTACAGCGCCCAGATGCGGCACAGATCGTTTTCCGCCTCCATGAGCTGAGAAAACACAGAGGCGTAGTCCTCCTTCAGATTTTTCATCATATATATGATAATGTCCTCCTTGCCGCCGAAGGCACTGTAGAACGACGACCTCGGCACATTCGCCCTGCGGCAGATCTCGCTGACGCTGACGCTCTCGTAGCCGTTTGCCTTAAACAGCTCCAAGGCTGCGGCGGCAATGACATCCCGGTTTTTTGAGTTTATGACCTTCATGATAAACACCTGTACAAGTTTTTTGTACAGCATACGGCAAATCGCCGCAAAAGTCAAACACAAATCCAAATCAGTTGTCAGTCTGTCGGCGCCGAAATTGGGGAAAACATAGAATTTTTGAACACTTTTTTGTATTTTATTGACGAACTTCAATCGTTATTTTATTATCTAATTATCAAAGCCGGAAAGGATGTAAAGCATATGACTTACGAAAAACTGCTGTCCCCGCTGAGGATCGGCACTATGGAGCTTAAAAACCGCACGGTGATGACCGCAGCGGAGGTCAGCCTCGGTCAGACCGACGGCACCCCGACCGAAAAGCTCATGGCGTACTACGAGGAGAGGGCGAAGGGCGGCGTTGCGCTCATAATCCCCGGCATCACGAGAGTCAACGACGATTGCGCCGCCTCGACCTACACGCAGCTTGCGATGAGCCACGACTATCAGATAGAGCCGATGCGCAAATTCGTAGACCGCATACACAGCCACGGAGCAAAGCTCGGACTTCAGCTCCACCACCCCGGCCGTCAGGGCTACTCCGCCTCCATCCACTCGCTGCCCATGGTCATCCCCGCAGTCAAGCTGTTTCCGGGGATGCTCAACAGCATATACAAATGCACGCCCACGCTGATGGACCTCGAAAAGAAGGGCAAGCTTTGGCCCGTTCAGGCTCCGTCGAAGTGCGAGCTTGCAAATCACGGCGCAATGCGCATAAGGGCGATGAGCCACCGTGAGGTCAAGAAGCTCGTAAACGACTTTATCGAGGCGGCTGTGCGCTGCAAAAAGGCGGGCGTCGACGTCGTGGAGCTGCACGGCGGTCACGGCTACATCATTCAGCAGTTCATCTCTCCGAACACCAACAGGCGCACCGACGAATACGGCGGCAGCTTTGAGAATCGTATGCGCTTCATAACCGAGATAATCGACGGTATAAAGGACCGCTGCGGCAAGGACTACCCCCTCATGGTGCGCATGACCGCCGACGAGATGTACGACCGCATAGGTATGCCCGGCAAGGGCTACGACCTTGAGTACGGCAAGCGGGTCGCAAAGCGGCTTGAGGAGCTTGGCGTCGATGCGATAAACGTCACCTCCGCCTGCTACGACGTGTATAACTACTGGCTTGAGCCGACCTCGTTCGAGCCGGGCTGGAGAAAATACCTGTGCCGTGAGATAAAGAGCGTCGTTAACATCCCCGTCGGCGGAGCAAACGTCATCCGCACCCCGCAGCAGGCGGAGCATCAGCTCGCAGACGGCGATCAGGACTTCATCGGCTCTGCGAGGACCTTCATCTGCGACCCGCACTGGGTCAAAAAGGCCGAGGAGGGCAGGGAAAACGAGATACGCCGCTGCATAGGCTGCCTTAACTGCATCCGCTCGTTTATGACGAACGCCTGCGTCGGCGAACCCGGCGAGTGCGCCCTCAACGTCGGCATGGGCAAAGAAGCCGAGTATTTTAATATGCCGCAGATCGGCGAGGGCAGGAAGATAGTCGTCGTCGGAGCGGGTCCTGCGGGGCTTACCGCAGCACAGACCCTTGCGATGCGGGGCTTTGACGTCACGGTGCTTGAGAAGGGCGAAAAGCCCGGCGGACAGGTGATAACCGCCGCCGCCTGCCACCTTAAAGATAAGCTCTACTGGTCTATCGAGGACCTCTGCGTCAACGCAAAAAAGGCGGGGGCGGAGATACTCCTCGGCGTCGAGGCGACGGCTGAGACGGTCAAGGCGTATAAGCCCTATGCCGTCGTCGTGGCGACGGGCGGCGTTCCGCTGCGCCCGGCGTCCATCCCCGGCATCGACGGCGAAAACGTCGTGCTTGCGACCGAGATCATCATGGGCGAGAAGAAGTTTGAGAACAAAGACGTCGTTGTCGTCGGCTCCGGCATCACGGGGCTTGAGGTCACGGAGTTTTTAAACGACGCCGGCTGCCGTGTGACCGTCATCGAGATGGCGCAAGAGGTCGCACCGGGCGCATGGTTCCAGCTCGTTGACGACGAGATGGAGCGCATAAAGCCCTTCGGCACCGAGTTTAAAACCGGTACGAAGCTCGTTGCGATAGAAAGCGGCGGCGTGACCGTCGAAAACGTCGCCACGGGCGAGCGCAGCAGCATCCCGGCGGAGGGCGTTGTGCTGTCCCTCGGCGTCCGTCCGCAGGACGGTCTGGTGAAGGAGCTTGCCGCAGCCGGGGTCGAGCGCATCGTCAAGGTCGGCGACGCAAAGCGCAGCGGCACGATAGCCGACGCCGCCCACAGCGCATACGACACCGTGATGAAGATAAAGTAAGGAGGAAGCGCAATGATCGAAAATAAAAACATCGTACTTACGGGAGCGTCCAGCGGCATAGGACTTGAGGTGCTCAAGCTCCTGCAAAAGGGCTGCGGCAACAGGATACTTGCCGTGTCCCGCACCGCAAGCGAAAAGCTTTTCGACTTCGGCGAAAACGTCATCACCTTCGACGCAGACCTCTCGACCAAGGAGGGTGTCGACTCCGTCTTTGCCAAGGCGGAGGAGCTGTTTGACAAGATAGACATTTACTACAACAATGCGGGCTTCCCCTACTACGAGCTTTACGACTACGAGGATTGGGACCGCTTAAAGGCGATATTCGACACGAACACCCTCTCTCCGGCGTACACATATGTGAAGTATATGCACCACCTGAAGGGTCGTCCCGGTCACCTCTGCTACACCGTTTCGGCGATCGGCACCATGGCGATGCCGGGCTATGCACTGTACTCGGCGTCGAAGTTCGGACTTCAGGGCTTCCAGGAGGGCATACGGCTTGAAATGCCGTCGAATATGAAGCTCACCTGCCTGTACCCGGTTGCGACCGACACCAACTTTTTTAAGGTCGCAGCGGACGGAGTGCAGTTTGAAAAGCCCTTCCCCGTGCAGCGCCCTACGGTCGTTGCGATGAAGATGGTGAAGGGCATGGAAAAGGGCAAAAAGAAGGTCTCGCCCTGCCCGCTGTTTGCGGTCGGCAAGGTGCTTATGACGATATGCCCGCCCGTGCGCACGGTGTATTGGAAGCTTGAGCAGGCAAAGCTCCGCCGCTTCGTCGCAAAGCTCAACCGCCTCCAGACGGAAAATTCAATTAAGGAAGAAGCTGCCGTGTAAGGCAGCAAGCGCAAAGAAGTCCCGATGAATATCGGGACTTCTTTGCGTTTCGAGCCGGTGCCGGTCTACCTCCCGGCGGAGTAAAACAAGCTCCGGTCTCATGCCTCCCGGCAACGTAACGTGACCTCCATTCTCATGCCTCCCTCTGACGAGGGAGGTGTCAAAACCGTCAGGTTTTGACGGAGGGAGAGAAGACGTAACGCCCTTGTCGGCAGTAAAATATGCTCGCAACGCAGCAAGGAAAACGAAAATGCAAAACCACGCAACACATTGAAAACACAAGGAAAATCGGGGTTTTCTCTCCCTCAGTCAGCTTACGCTGACAGCTCCCTCGTCAGAGGGAGCCATGAGCTGGTGCAAATCCCGCTGCGGCGAAAAGAACGGGGTGCGGTGTTGAGGTTGGGTGCGGTAAGAGGTATGTCTTGCGCTGCAAATTTCTCCGTTTTCTCTCCCTCAGTCGGCTTACGCCGACAGCTCCCTCGTCAGAGGGAGCCATGAGGCGGTACAGGCCTTGCTGCGGCGGAAGAAACGGGGTGCGGTGTTGAGGTTGGGTGAGGCAAGAGGCTTGCCTTGTGGTGTAAATCCCGCTGCGAAGCAGGGGGGTGACGGGGTTTCGTTGACCGCAGGGGTCTGAGAGCAAAGCAAAAAGCCCCGCCGAGAAGCGGAGCTTTTTGCCGGAAAATAAAGATAAAGAAAAACAGAAAGAAAGAAATCTACACAACTATGGTTAGTTAATTAACTAACGCAATGTATAATAGCACCGTTTTACGGTTTTGTAAAGGGCTTTTTAAAAATTTTTGCCGAGTTTTTTTAAAAATTTTCGCGCTACACAAAAGCTCTTTGTGGCAAAACCGATGCAGCACCCGACGAGGCGGCGTTTGGTTGTGCGACAGCTCCCTTGCTTCGGTGGGGTGCGAAAAAACAGTGGCGCTTCTTGTGAGCATGGGGCGAGAGTGCGAACGGAGAACGAGAGCAGCGCTGCTCTGATATGCTGCACGGGTCTGCCGCAGCGCCCGACGGGTGTGGCTGGCTGTACGGCAGCTACCAAAGCTACAATGCTTTTAGAATGGCAAAGCAACGCAAACCGGCAACGGGTATGCTGCTTTGCCGTACGGGTCTGCTGCGGCGCTTGCCAACGGGGGCTGGTTGTGCGTAACGGGGAGGGTGTAGGCAAGCGACGTGGGCTATGCCGCACGGAGCAGGTCGGAGCAATGCTGATTGCGGAGGCTTGTGCCTGTCGGCGGCAAAAATGCACAGGCGGTCACGGTGCGGGAATTTGCACGGACTTCACAGCCCGCCGATTGACTTTCGGCGGCGCTGTGTTATAATCCGACTGAAATATGTTTCCCAAGGAGGAAGCCTATGAACATTTTGATCGTCGGCGCAGGCGGAGTCGGCTTCACGCTTGCGGAGCGCCTCACGGCGGACGGGCATCAGGTGACGCTCGTGGACACCGACCAAAGGCGCATAGACCATTGCCTTGACAGGCTTGACGTTCAGGCGCTGCTCGGCAACGGAGTCAGCCACAAAATGCTTGAGGAGGCAGGCGCCCGGACCGCAGACCTTGTCCTTGCGGTCACGTCCGAGGACGAGCTGAATATGCTCTGCTGCCTCGTCGCCAAGCGAAGCTTCGGCTGCCGCACAATAGCGAGAGTGCGCAATCCGATTTACTTTGCGGAGCTTGCCACGATAAAGGACGACCTCGGACTGTCGCTTGCGATAAATCCGGAGCTTGCCACCGCAAACGAGATATTCGACCTCATCCGCATACCTGCGGCGGTTACGGCGGAGAGCTTTGCGAAGGGGCGTGTGAACCTCATACAGCTCCGCATCCCGGACGGCTCGCTGCTTGACGGAATGAGCCTTGTCGACTTCTCCGAAAAGCTCAGCCGCAGCACTCTTGTCTGCATCGTGGAGCCGAGGGACAGGGGAGAGCCGTTTATACCGAACGGCGCAACGGTGCTTCATTCCGGCGACTCTATTCACATCATGACGCCGCCGGAGGAGCTGAATGCGCTTCTGCGGCGCATCGGCTGCCCGGTAAGGCACACCGGCAAGGTGATGATCGCCGGCGGCGGGCGCATAGGGTACTATCTTGCGGACAGGCTGCAAAAAAACCGCAGCAAGGTCAAGATAATCGAAAAGGACCCGAAGCTCTGCGCAGAGCTGAGCGAGCAGCTCCCGAATGCGGAGATCATCTGCGGCGACGCCATCGACCGCCGTCTGCTCAGCGAGGAGGGGCTTTGCTCGGAGGACGTGTTCGTGTCGCTGACCGACATGGACGAGGAGAACATCCTGCTTTCGCTTTACGCAAACAAGGTGTCGAGAGCGAGGGAGATCACCATGGTCAGCACCCTCGGCTTTACCGAGCTTACGGAGGAGCTGCCCCTCGGCAGCATCGTAAACCCCAAGGAGATCACCGCAAACTACATCCTCAGCTACGTTCGAGAGCTTAACAACACCTGCAACGGCACGAACATAGAGTCGCTGTACTATCTGTGCGACAGGCGCATCGAGGCGCTGGAGTTTTACATCAAAGCGGAGTCGGAGCTGACTGCGGCGCCGCTTTCCCGTCTTGAGCTGCGGAAGGGCATTCTGATCTGCTGCATATACCGTGACGGCAAAGTCATCATACCCTCCGGCTCCGACAGCATATGTCCGGGCGACAGCATCGTGGTCGTAAGCCCGGCGTCGAGCCTTCGCTCCGCACGGGACCTGCTGAGGAAACAGAAATGAACTACGGCATTGTGAGATATTTCGTGGGCTGGGTGCTGCTGGCGGTCGGTGCATTTATGCTCATTCCGACGGCGCTGGCGTGCTTTTCGGGCGACGGCGTCGGCACGGCGTTTGCTCTGTCGGCGGGCTTAGCGCTTGCGTCGGGACTCGTGTCCTGCTGCATAAAGCCGCACGACAGGTCGCTGTATTCAAAAGAGGGCTTTGCCGCCGTCTCCCTCGGCTGGATCGCAATGAGCCTTGTCGGAGCGCTTCCGTTTTGGATATCGGGCTTTACGCCGAGCTTCACCGACGCTCTGTTTGAGGTCATATCCGGCTTTACCACGACCGGCGCAAGCATACTGACCGACGTTGAGGCGCTGCCGCCGAGCCTGCTCTTGTGGCGCAGCCTTACACATTGGATAGGCGGCATGGGCGTGCTGGTGTTTCTGCTTGCGATCCTCCCGGCGGCGGGAGGCGACAACCTGATGCTGATGAAGGCGGAAAGCCCCGGACCGTCGGTCGGAAAGCTTGTTCCGAGGCTCAGGAAGACCGCCGTGTATCTGTACGGGATCTACCTCGTTCTGACCGTTTTGCAGATAATCCTGCTGCTGCTCGGCAACATGAGCCTGCTCGATGCGCTGTGCATCGGTCTGGGTACGGCCGGCACCGGCGGCTTCGGGGTGCAAAGCGACAGCCTTGCAAGCAGCTCGACCTACATTCAGGTCGTCGTGACCGTGTTCATGTTCATATTCGGCGTGAACTTCAACTTCTACTTTTACCTGCTTATACGCCGTGCCAAGTCCGCCTTCGGAATGGAGGAGGTGCGCTGGTACCTCGTGATATTTGCCGCCGCAGTGCTGCTCGTGACGGGCTGCCTGTACGCCGATGGCGTTTACGGCAGCGTTTTGCTGTGCTTAAAGCACGCCGCCTTCCAGTGCTCCTCGGTGATGACCACGACCGGCTTTGCGAGTGCGGACTTTAACCTGTGGCCGATGTTTTCAAAGGCGGTACTGCTGCTGCTCATGTTCGTCGGCGGCTGCGCCGGCTCGACTGCGGGCGGCGTCAAGGTCTCCCGCATAATCATGTATGTGAAGTCGCTCGGAAGGGAGCTTTCGCAGATGCTGCACCCCCGCCGGGTGAAGCTCGTGACGATGGACGGCAAGGCGGTGGAGCCTGCCGTTATGAATACGGCGTTTTCGTTTCTCGTCGCCTACTGCCTCCTGTTCGGACTGTCGCTGCTTGCCGTCGCCGTAGACGGGCGGGGCTTCACCACGAGCTTTACCGCCGTTTTGACCTGTCTGAACAACGTGGGTCCGGGCTTTGGCGAGGTGGGTCCGATGGGCAGCTTCGCAATGCTTTCGCCCTTTACAAAATATGTGCTTATGTTTGATATGCTTGCCGGAAGGCTTGAGCTTTTCCCGATGCTCCTGCTCTTTGCCCCCGGCACATGGAAGCGATAGGCAGGCTTTGCGCACCGAAAAAGCACCGTTATAGAACGGTGCTTTTTTGCGTCGCCGATTGACTTTGTGCGGCGATTGTTTTATATTAAAATCGTAATAATATCAACTCGGAGGATAATTAACATGGCCTTGACTGCCGAACGCATTGCCGAACTCAACGAGCTTTGCCGCCGCTTCAGGATAGACGTGCTGACCGCCATTCACGGCGCTCAGTCCGGTCACCCCGGCGGCTCCCTTTCCGTCTGCGAGATACTGACCTATCTCTATCAGGAGCATATGAATCTGAGCGCCGAGAACCCCACCGACCCCGACCGTGACCGCCTCGTGCTTTCGAAGGGTCACGCCGCCCCGATGCTGTACCGCAACCTTGCGGAGAAGGGCTTTTTCCCCGTCGAGAGGATGAGCACCCTGCGCCGCATGGGCGGTCTTGCGGGACACCCCAACCTCCACTGCCCCGGCGTCGAAATGCCCGGAGGTCCGCTCGGACAGGGCTTCCCCGCCGCACAGGGTATGGCAATGGCGCTGAAACTGAACGGTTCCCCCGCAAAGGTCTACGCCATCCTCGGCGACGGCGAGCTGAACGAGGGCGTCATTTGGGAGACAGCAATGAGCGCCGCAAAGTTTAAGCTCGATAACCTCATCGCCGTCGTGGACTACAACAAGGTCCAGCTCGACGGCACGACCGACGAGATAATGCCCTTGGGCGACCTTGCCGCAAAGTGGGAGAGCTTCGGTTGGACGGTGCTTGAGTGCGACGGCCACGACATCGAAGCGTTGGACTTCTGCATAAGCGTCGCAGACGGCGCCGTGGGCGCACCCACGGTCGTCATTGCAAACACCGTAAAGGGCAAGGGCGTCTCCTTCATGGAGGGCAAAAACACCTGGCACGGCAAGGCGATAGACGACGAGAGCTTTAAAATTGCAATGGAAGAGTTGGGAGGTAGTGTAAATGGCTAAGGCGATAAGAGAGGTTTACGGCACCGTGCTTGCGGAGCTTGGAAACGACAACGAGAACATCGTCGTACTCGACGCAGACCTTTCCGGCTCCACGAAAAGCGCCATCTTCGGAAAGGCGCACCCCGACAGATTCTTCAACATGGGCATCGCCGAGCAGAACATGGTCGCCACGGCTGCGGGTATGTCCACCGTCGGCAAGATACCCTTCGTGAACACCTTCACGGTGTTCCTGACCTCGCTCGGTCTCATCTCCGCAAGAGATCAGATCTGCTACGCAAACCTGAACGTCAAGTTCGGCGGAGCCTACTGCGGCATGAGCGACGCTCTCGACGGCGCAAGCCATCATGCGACCGAGGACATCGCCGTTATGCGTGCGCTGCCGAATATGCGTGTCATCGTTCCGTCCGACGCAAACTCCACCCGCTGGGCGACGAAGTTTGCCGCCGAGACCTACGGTCCCTTCTACCTGCGTCTGAGCCGTGACGTGTACCCCGACCTCTACGCCGAGGATGCCGGCTTTGAGCTTGGCAAGGGTGCGGTCGTCCGTGAGGGCAGCGATCTTACGGTCATCGCCTGCGGCATCATGGTACACAAGGCGATCGAGGCGGCGCAGCTTCTTGAGAAGAAGGGCGTTTCCGTCCGTGTCGTCGATATGTATTCGATAAAGCCCATCGACGCCGAGCTTATCGTGCGCTGCGCCCGTGAGACGGGGGCCATAGTCTGCGCCGAGGAGCATAACATCTTCGGCGGTCTCGGCTCCGCCGTCGCCGAGGTGTTGGCGCACAACGCCTGCGGCGTTCCCACGGAGTTTGTCGGAATACAGGACGTGTTTACGGAGTCCGCTCCCTACGGCGAGCTGCTGCACAAGTACGGACTCGACGCCGAGGCTGTCTGCGCCGCCGCAGAAAAGGCGCTGGCGAGAAAGTGATCCGCCAAGCGGAAACGGAGAGCTTTATGAAAAAATTCTTTTCGCCCGGCAGGACCGAGCTTGCGGGCAATCACACCGACCATCAGAAGGGGCGCATCCTCGCCTCGGCGGTGGACAAGGGACTGCACGCTGCGGTGACGCCGAATTACGAAAATATCGTCAGAATAAAGTCCGAGGGCTTCCCCGACATTGAGGTGAAGCTCACGGATCTTGACGTACATCCGGAGGAGTTCGGCTCCTCCAAGGCGCTGGTTCGTGGCGTCGCCTGTGCGATGTTCGACCTGAGCGCAAGCTTCGGCGGCTTTGACGCCGTCATAAGCAGCACGCTTTCCTCCGGATCGGGACTCAGCTCCTCGGCTGCGTACTCGGTGCTTATCGCAAGGATATTCAACGAGCTGTTCAACAACGGCGAGCTGGAGCCGGTCGCAATCGCAAGAGTGGCGCAGCAGGCGGAGAACCTGCACTTCGGCAAGCCCTGCGGTCTTATGGATCAGCTTGCCTGCGCACTCGGCAGGGCGGTCTACGTCGATTTTCTTACGAACGAGATCGTCCCCGTGAATGCGGACTTCTCCCGCATGGGGCTGACGCTGTGTCTCACCGACACCGGCGGCAGTCATGCCGGGCTTGACACCTCGTATGCACGCATCCCCGCAGATATGCGGCTTGTGGCGAGCTTCTTCGGCAAGGAGCTGCTCGGTGAGGTCGACCCCGAAGAATTCCGCTCCCGCCGTTGGGATACGGCGGACCGTCCCGTGCGCCGTGCAAAGCACTTTTTCGACGAGAACGACCGTGTTCCCGCCATGCGTGACGCTCTCATCGCCGGAAACGGCGAGGAGTATATGCGGCTGATGAACGAGTCGGGCAGATCGTCGGAGCGCTACCTCAACAACATTGTCACCAGTGCGACCAACGACCGCAAGCTTGAACGAGGACTTGAGCTGTCCGAAAAGCTGCTGCGGGGCAAGGGCGCATGGCGTGTACACGGCGGCGGCTTTGCCGGCTGCGTGCAGTCGCTCATGCCGACGGACTACTTCCCCGTCTACAAGGCGGAGATGGAAAAGGAATTCGGTGCGGGCAAATGCACCGAGCTGAAGCTGGGTGACAGGCATGACTGAGTTTTTCGATAAGCTGTCGAGCATAAAGCTCGGCGAGCTCTCCCTCGGAACGCTGCTGTCGGCGCTGATTATATTCGTCGTCTGCTACATAGCGATACGCTTTTTAAACAAGGCGGCGGGGAAGCTCATCGGCAAAAGCCATATGGAGGCGAGCCTTAAAAGCTTTTTGACCTCCGCAGTCAAGGCGGTGCTGTGGATAATTGCGGCGCTCATCATCGCCGACTCCCTCGGCATCCCGGTGACGAGTCTCGTGGCGCTAATAAGCGTCGTCGGACTTGCGCTGTCGCTGTCCATTCAGGGGCTGCTCGGCAACCTGTTTTCCGGTATAACCCTGCTCGTGACGAAGCCCTTCGTCGTCGGCGATTACGTCGAGCTTGGAAGCTGCGCCGGAACGGTGCGCTCCATCGGTCTGTTTTACACGGTGCTGCTCACGCCCGACAACAAGGTCATCAGCGTTCCCAACGGCGACATCACCTCGGCGAAGATAGAAAATTACAGCTCCGAGGAGCTGCGGCGTGTTGATATGAGCTATGGCGCAGACTACGGCTGCACGACCGAGAGCGTCTTTGCGGCGCTCATCGAGGCGGCGCAGTCGGACGACAGGGTCTTAAAAGACCCTGCACCCTTCGTCGGGATCAGCGCCTACAACGCAAGCGACGTGCAGTATACCCTGCGTGTGTGGTGCAAGAGCGCCGACTACTGGGGCGTGCATTTTGCGCTCAACGAGCTTGTGCGCCAAAGCTTTGAAAGGCACGGCGTTACCATGAGCTACGAGCATCTTGAGGTGCATATCTCGGAAAAGTGAATAAGATAAACGAAAAAAGCTCCGCCGAGAGGCGGAGCTTTTTTAGCTTATTTGTGCTTTTTGGCTTGCGGTGTAATGACCGGCTTACGCTTTTTCTGCGGCAGGACGACGGGAACGTCATCCCCGATGCCGAAGCAGGTAAAGCCGTCGTTAACGACGGTAGCCGTTCCCTTTGAGGAAACGATCGTCGTCACTTCGTCCGAGATGGGAACCGTGAAAAACGACATGGTCTGCCTCCTAAACTGATCTTACACCGAACGGCTTATCAAAGCTGCTTCTGAGCGTTGATCTTGATGCCGGGGCCCATGGTGGAAGCGGTGACGCAGGACTTGATGTACTGGCCCTTTGCCGCTGCGGGCTTTGCCTTGATGATGGCGCCGATGAGAGCTGCATAGTTCTCAAAGAGCTTGTCTGCACCGAAGGAGACCTTGCCGATGGGGCAGTGGATGATGTTGGTCTTGTCCAGACGGTACTC
>CAVDMS010000029.1:13447-20305 GCA_963610045.1 Bacteroidaceae bacterium | reverse complement strand
GAACAGAAGATGATGCTCGCCCTCGTAAAGCCCAAGTACTTTATCCCCGTACACGGCGAATACCGTATGCTCGTCAAGCACGCTGAGTTGGGTAAGCTCATGGGCGTTCCGCCGAAAAACGTCGTTATCGCCGAAAACGGAAAGGTGATCGAGATAACGAAAAAGAGCATAAAGCTCAACGGCAGCGTGCAGTCCGGCGCCGTCATGGTCGACGGAACGGGCGTCGGCGACGTCGGCAGCGTCGTAATGCGTGACCGTCACAGGCTCGCCGAGGACGGTATGGTCGTGGTCGTCGTCACTCTCTCGTCTTGGGACAATGCAATGCTTGCGGAGCCTGAGATCCTCACAAGAGGCTTTGTTTACGTTAAGGAGGCCGAGGAGATGCTTGAGGAGCTGAGGCGTGTCACGAGAGAGGCGGTCAGTGCCTGTCAGGATGCGGGCATCAAGGACTGGTCATCGATAAAGAGCCGCATAAAGAGCAGCGTTTCCGCCTATCTGTACAAGGCGACGAAGCGCAGTCCGATGATCCTCCCGCTCATATCCGAAGTATGAGTATTCCGCTTTTTGACTGCCATTGCGATACGATAGTTGAGGCAGCCGCCGCAAATGCGCATCTTCGTTCAAACTCGCTTCAGCTTGATCTTGAGCGCCTTCACCGCTATTCACCGTGCGCACAGGTGTTTGCCGTTTGCACGGAGATTGAGTATGAGCCGCAAGCACCTGCCGAGCAGATGCTTATGCGCCTCAACTCGGAGCTTTGCGCAAACAGCGATATTGTGCGGCTTTGCCTTACCGCCGGCGATATTGATCTGGCGACGGCGGAGGGGAAGATCGCAGCTTTCATCTCCGTTGAGGGCGCCGAACAGCTCACAACGCTTGAGCGGGCGTATTCCCTCGGCGTGAGATGCGTTCACCCGACGTGGAATTTTGACAACCGCTACTGCGGAGCGGCGCTTGCCGGAGGCGGCGGTCTCACCGATGCCGGGCGTGACCTCGTCATGCGGGCGCAGGAGATGGGGATTTTGCTTGATATGTCGCACATTTCCGAAGCCGGATTTTACGACGTTCTTGCAATAAGCCGCAAACCGGTTATTGCGGGTCACTCAAATTCCGCTGCGGTAATGCGTCATAAGCGCAATCTGACGGACGCACAATTTACCGAGCTTGTAAAGTGCGGCGGGGGAGCGGGAGTAAACCTTTATCCCGATTTTCTCGGCGGCGGGAAGAACATTGCTTCCGTCGTCTCACATATAGATCATTTTCTGTCCCTCGGCGGGCGGCACTCTGTGTTCCTCGGCTGCGATTTTGACGGCGTTGACTCTTTGCCGGACGGCATTTCCGGCGTACAGGATCTCGAAAAGCTCTACTGCGAGCTGCTGCGCCGCAACTTTAGTGAGGACTGTGTGCGGGATATATTTTGGAATAACCTTTACAACATTTTCAGGAGGGCGCTGTGAACATACAGATATTCGGCAAATCAAAGTGCTTTGACACCAAAAAGGCCGAACGCTACTTTAAAGAGCGAAGGATCAAATATCAGTTTGTCGATATAATGAAATACGGCATGAGCAGGGGAGAGCTTAATTCGGTCAAAAGCGCCGTGGGGCTTGATGCAATGATAAACGAATCCGACCCCGACTATCCTCTGTTAAAATATCTTGCAGGTCAGGACGCACAGCTCCAGAAGCTGTTTGAATGTCCGTGGCTTATCAAAACTCCCGTCGTGAGAAACGGGAAGAAAGCCACCGTCGGCTATTGCCCGGACGTGTGGTCAAAATGGGAATGAGGTGTTGTTATGAATGTTTGTGAATTGAAGCCCGAAAAGCTTTTTAAGTTTTTTGAGCTGATCTCCTCCGTTCCGCACGGTTCGGACAACACGGATCAGATCAGTGCGCTTTGCTGCAAATTTGCCGCCGAGCGTGATCTTGACTATATTCAGGACGAGGTCGGCAACGTAATAATCAGAAAGCCTGCGACTCCCGGATATGAGACGCACCCGACCGTCATACTCCAGGGACACATGGACATGGTCGCAGTCAAGACCCCCGAATCCGACATTGACCTTGAGCGGGACGGCCTCCGGCTCAAGACCGACGGTCAGTACCTTTGGGCTGACGGAACGAGCCTCGGCGCCGACGACGGCATTGCGGTCGCAATGATAATGGCGCTCATGGACAGCGACGACATTCCGCACCCCTCCATCGAGGCGATCATCACGATAAACGAGGAAACGGGCATGGACGGTGCCGTCTTTCTTGACACCTCCGTACTCAAGGGTCGCAGGATGATAAACATCGACTCCGAGGACGAGGGCATAATAACCGTCGGCTGCGCAGGCGGCGCAAGAGTCTACGGTCAGTTTGAGCTAAAGAGGACCAAGGGCGAATACCTCACCGCAAAGCTGACGGTCGGTGGTCTGACCGGCGGTCACTCCGGCTCCGAGATACAGAAGGGGAGAGCCAACTCCAACAAGCTTATGGGCGAGCTGCTGCATGAGCTTTGCGCATTGCAGAATGTGCATCTTGTGTCGCTCGACGGCGGTGAAAAGGATAACGCCATTGCAAATCACTCCGAGGCGGTCATAGCTTTCCCGGCAGACGAAGCGGAGCTTGTCCGGCACATTGCCGAGGCTCAAGGTGAGCTTATAAAGCTGCGCATAGCAAGCACCGATCCCAATGCATATGTTAGCTTTGAGCTTCTTGAAAGCGGCGTCGTTTCCGTTGCAGACGTCGAATCGGCAGCCTCCGTCATATCCGCCATGTGCAGAGTCCCCGACGGAGTGCAGACCATGAGCGCCGACATCGAGGGTCTTGTCGAAACCTCGCTCAACTTCGGTGTGCTTAGCACCGAGGGCGACACCGTGAGCATGACCTTCTGCCTCAGAAGCTCCGTAAAGCTCGAAAAGGAGGGGCTTATAAAGCTCGTCTCCGACGTTATCGTTGACTGTGGCGGTACTGCCGACTGCGGCTCCGAGTACCCCGCTTGGGAGTATCGCAAGGACTCTCCGCTGCGTGATGCGGTCGTCGGCGTCTTTTCCGCTCAGTACGGCAGAGCGCCCGTGATAAACGTCATCCATGCCGGACTTGAGTGCGGTCTGTTTTCCTCGAAGATAGACGGGCTTGACTGCGTGTCCATAGGTCCCGACATCCACGACATTCACACCGTCAACGAAAAGCTTGACATAGCTTCTACCGCAAGGACTTGGACCTTGCTTCTGAACATCTTAAAGGTTCTGTAAGCCGAATAGCAAAAGAAAGCACCGTCGAGCGGTGCTTTCTTTTAATGCGAGTGAGTCTGTAAGCCGGGTTCTGTCTTAAACGGTCATCTATCTAAACCCATCGTTGCCGACGGGCTTCAGCCACCTCCCGAGGACGATCGGGCCGATCATCGTGTCCTCCCACGGTGTTGCTCCGGATAGAGTTTACAGCACCGAACTGTCTCCAGCCGGCGAGTGAGCTCTTACCTCACTTTTCCACCCTTACCGATTGCTCGGCGGTATATTTCTGTTGCACTTGTCCGAGGGTCACCCCTGGCGGGCGTTACCCGTTATCCTTGCCCTGCGGAGCCCGGACTTTCCTCATGCACAGGCTTTCGCCTTATGCCCGCGACCGTTCGGCTCACTCACCGCTTTATTTTATACATTGCCCGCCCTCAAGTCAATAGAATTTTCTTGTTTTTAAGGCTCGATGGAGATATAATATAAGGACTGCAAATAGTGGCATTTGCCCTGCGGTAAAGCTTATGGGAGGCTAATTATGACGCTTTCGGCATATTTCGATACATTACGGGATAAGCGCATCGGTGTTATCGGCATCGGTGTCAGCAATCTTCCGCTTATTGATGCACTTCTTCGGAGCGGGTGCAATGTCACCGCCTGCGACAAACGCAGCGAGGAAGCCCTCGGAGAGAACTATACACGGCTAAAAAAGCTTGGCTGCAAGTTTATGCTTGGCGAGGATTACCTCGAAGCGCTTGACTTCGACCTGATCTTCCGCACCCCCGGTCTCATGCCCTTTGATCCTCACCTTGTCGCTGCAAGGGAGGCGGGAGCCGTTATCACCTCCGAGATGGAGCTGTTTTTCAGGCTCTGTCCCTGCCGCATAGTAGCCGTCACGGGGAGCGACGGTAAGACGACGACCACGACCGTCATTTCCGAGCTTTTGAAGGCTCAGGGGTATACCGTACATCTCGGCGGAAACATCGGAAAGCCCTTGCTTTGCGATGTTGACGGCATGAGTTCGGAGGATTTTGCCGTGCTGGAGCTTAGCTCGTTCCAGCTCCACAGCATGACTTGCAGACCGAACGTTGCCGTTATCACCAACGTCTCGCCCAATCACCTTGATAAGCACCTTGATTATCAGGATTATATTGACGCAAAAAGCTCCATATTTCTCGGTCAGCAGCCCTCAGATGCACTTGTTCTGAACCTTGACAACGAGTTTTCGGAGTACTATGCCGCAAAAGCGCCGTCAAAGCTTCGCTTTTTCAGCAGACAGCGCAAGCCCGAAAACGGAGTATATTCGCTTGACGGTACCGTCATTCGTGTGCGAGACGGCGAGGAAAGCGTCATAATGCAAAGCGGTGATATTCTTCTGCCCGGAACCCACAACCTTGAAAACTACATGGCGGCATTTGCCGCAACCGACGGCATCGTATCGGATGAGGTCTGCCGCAGCGTTGCGAAAAGCTTTGCGGGCGTCGAGCATCGTCTTGAGCGTGTACGTGAGCTTAAGGGAGTTGTCTATATAAACGACTCCATCGGCACCAGTCCCACGAGGACCGCCGCCGGACTTCACGCTCTTAAAACAAAGCCTATCCTCATCGCCGGCGGCTACGACAAGCACATCCCGTTTGACGGTCTGGGCGACGAAATATGTCTGCACGCCAAAGCCCTGTACCTCTGCGGCGACACCTCCGACAAGATCGAAGCGGCGGTCAAGGCCTCGAAATATTACGACGGCTCCCTTGAGATACGCAAATTTGACGACTTTAAAAAGACCGTCGTCGCCGCATCGGAAAACGCCGTTTCGGGAGATATTGTGCTGCTTTCGCCCGCCTGTGCCGCTTTCGATATGTTCAAAAATTTCGCCGAGCGGGGCAGATATTTTAAAGAAATAGTTATGGAGCTTTAATTATGAAGATACAGGATATAAAGCCGGAAGTCTATGAAATGGTCAAAAGCGCTGAGCTTGAGCTTGCCGGGGTCTTTGCGGATATCGACAAGACCGCTCAGCAGAACACCATGAAGGTCATGTCCGCATTTCAGAACAACCGAGTGTCCGAATCCTGCTTTGCAGGTACCACTGGCTACGGATACGACGACCTCGGCAGGGAGACCCTCGACAAGGTGTATGCGGAAATTTTTGGCGCCGAAGCGGCGCTCGTTCGTATAGGCTTCGTTAACGGCACCCACGCACTTTCCGCTGCGCTGTTTTCCATGCTCGCCCCCGGAGACACGCTGCTGTCCGTTACCGGGCTGCCGTATGACACGCTGAGAAATGCGATCGGCATCAGCGGCGCCTGCCACGGCTCGCTTAAATTTTACGGAATAAACTACGCTCAGGTCGACCTGAAGGACGGCTCTCCCGACCTTCCAGCCATTAAATCAGCCCTGTCCGACAAGAGCGTTCGTGCCGTTTTGATACAGCGCTCAAGAGGATACGAAAACAGGCGCTCACTTTCCCCGGAGGAAATAGGGGAGATATGCAAACTCGTAAAGTCCGTCGATCCTACCATAAACGTCATGGTCGACAACTGCTATGGGGAGTTTACGGCTCTTACCGAACCCACCGATTTCGGCGTCGACCTCATGGCGGGGTCGCTTATAAAGAACCCCGGCGGCGGGCTTGCCCCCACCGGAGGCTACGTTGTCGGCAAAAAGGAGCTTGTAGACAGAGCCGCAATGCGTCTGACCACTCCCGGAATAGGAGGGGAGTGCGGAGCAAGTCTCGGCAACAACAGGCTGCTGTTTCAGGGGCTTTTCGTCGCACCGCACGTCGTTGCACAGGCTCTTAAAACCGCCGCATTCTGCGCTTCGATGATGGCTCGTCTCGGATTTGCCGCATCGCCCGCAGCGGACGAAAAGCGCTATGACATAATTCAAATGCTCACCCTCGGCAGTGCCGAAAACATGAAGCGCTTCTGCCGTGGTATTCAGAGCGGAGCGCCCGTCGATTCATATGTTACGCCGGAGCCTTGGCAGATGCCGGGCTACGACTGTCCCGTCATAATGGCTGCCGGAGCCTTCGTTCAGGGATCCTCCATAGAGCTGTCTGCCGACGGTCCCATGAAGGAGCCGTACATCGCCTATATGCAGGGCGGCATCACCTATGAATCCGGCAAGCTGGGCATAATGATGGCAGTCAGTGAAATGATGGAATGAGCCTGCATATAATGCATGGGGTGGTCTCATGCATTACAGGCGCAGACGCAGATCAAGGCTTCCGCTGCTCTTTTTTGCCGCAGCTCTGCTTGCGGCGTTACTGGTCGGCACATACCAGCTTAAAAGCCTCTCAACGCAGATAGCGGTCTCCGATGCCGCCGATATGGTCACGGCAACGGTCAACAAGGTCGTGTGTGATCTTATAGATCCCGACGCCTACGATCTCGAATACTTTGTACACTTTGAGCGTGACGGCAACGGCAATGTGACCGCAATTTCCGGCAACATGGCGCATATAAACGAACTGTCCTCGGAAATACTCAACATGGTGATAGAATCCACCGACACCGATCCTATGATCGTACAGATCCCGCTCGGCAGTCTCTTGGGGTCAAACCTGCTGATGGGCAAGGGTCCCGACATCAGCGTTGAGATAAGCATGCTCACCTCGTCGAGAGTTGACTTTAAGAGCAAGG
>CAVDMS010000029.1:0-13437 GCA_963610045.1 Bacteroidaceae bacterium | reverse complement strand
AGGTCGAGGCCTGCGGTATAAATCAGACCAATTACCGTCTATACCTCGAAGTCGTTATCGACGTTGACGTGCTGATACCGTGGGGAACGGAAAGTGCGACCGTTCTCACCGAGGTCCTTGTTGCGGACACCGTGATAGTCGGAAAGGTTCCCGAAACATACTTTAATGTGGAGAAATAATTATGGACGTACAAAAGGAAATAATTGCTCTGAGAAGGGAGCTTGAACACCACAACAGGCTGTACTATGTCGAGGATGCGCCCGTCATCTCTGACTACGAATATGATATGATGATGCAGAAGCTCAAAAAGCTTGAAGCCGAGCATCCCGAGCTCATTACTCCCGACTCGCCCACGCAGCGGGTCGGCGGCGAGGCGCTGAAGGAGTTTTCTCAGGTCAGGCATGAGGTGCCGCTTGAGAGCCTTACCGACGTTTTTTCCTTTGACGAGCTGTATTCCTTCGGTCAGCGCATGGATTCTTCGATCGAAGAAAGGCACTGCTACTGCGTTGAGCCGAAGATCGACGGTCTGTCAATGTCTCTCGAATATGAAAACGGTGTTTTTGTCCGTGGCGCAACACGGGGAAACGGACTTATAGGCGAGGACGTCACCGAAAATCTGCGCACCGTTAGAAGTCTCCCGCTAAGGCTTACCGACGCTCCCGAACGACTCATCGTCAGGGGAGAGGTGTATATGTCCAAGGCGGTGTTTAAGGAGCTTAACGCCGAGCGTGAGATAAACGGCGAACCGCTGCTTGCAAACCCCAGAAACGCAGCGGCGGGGTCTATTCGTCAGCTTGACCCGAAAATCGCCGCTTCAAGAAAGCTTGACATCGTGTGCTTTAATATGCAGTACAGCTCCGACCCCGACTTTGACAGTCACGCCAAGACTCTTGACGCCATGAAGCACATGGGATTTCCCGTCGTGCCGTACAAGGTCTATGAGAGCATCGACGGCTGCTGTGCGCGCATTTCGTGGATCGGCGAGCATAGGGACGAATTTGCATACGACATCGACGGTGCCGTTATCAAAATAGACTCCCTTCCTCAGCGTGCGGCACTCGGCAGCACCGCAAAGGCTCCGAGGTGGGCAGTGGCGTACAAGTATCCGCCCGAAAAGAAGGAAAGCCGTGTCGTTGACATAGTGGTGCAGGTCGGAAGGACGGGCGTCCTGACGCCGAAGGCAGTCATCGAACCTGTGCGTCTTGCCGGAACCACGGTCACAAACGCAACGCTCCACAATGCCGACAACATCGAGCGTCTCGACATCCGCATAGGCGATACCGTGCTTGTGCAAAAGGCAGGGGAGATCATACCCGAAGTTCTTTCGGTGAACAAGGCAAAGCGTCCGGATAACTCTGTCCCATACCGTATGCCCGATCATTGCCCGGAATGCGGCGCTCCCGTCATGCGTGACGAGGATGGAGCAGCCATAAGATGCACCAGCCCCGAATGTCCCGCTCAGCGGCTGAGAAACCTTGCCCATTTTTCGTCCAAGGAAGCCATGGACATTGACGGACTCGGCATCTCGGTGTGCGAGCTTCTCATTGCGGCAGGACTGGCAAACAGCCCTGCGGAGCTTTACTATATGAGCGCATCCGACCTTGAGGGGCTTGACCGCTTCGGCAAAAGATCAGCGGAAAAGCTGATCGCAGCGCTCGATAAGAGCAAGGATGCCGGACTTGCCCGGCTCCTGTGCGCCTTCGGTATACGTCAGGTAGGTCAGAAGGCGGCGAAAACGCTTGCGGCTCATTTCGGCACATTGGACAAGCTCATTTCGGCAGACAAGGCGGAGCTGCTGTCGGTTTCCGACATAGGCGAGATCACCGCAGACTATATAATAGAATGGTTCTCTCTGCCGCAGTCCAAGCACCAGATCGAGCTTCTGCGGAATGCCGGAGTGTCGTTTGAGAGCAAGGAGACCGTCTCCGATACCCGATTTGCGGGCGTCACCTTTGTACTCACAGGTGAACTCAGTGAGTTTACACGGAGCGAGGCTTCTGCGATCATTGAGCGCATGGGAGGCAAGGTTTCTTCCTCGGTCTCGAAAAAGACGGGCATCGTACTTGCCGGAGAAAATGCAGGCTCCAAGCTCACAAAGGCAAGCGAGCTTGGCGTTAAGGTCATAAGCGAAGAAGAATTTAAAGAAATGATACGCTGATAGCGCTAAACAAAAAGCCGCCCATTGGGCGGACTCAGATAAAGATAAGCCGGTTTTGAGCGGCTCTTTTCCGCCCATACTTCATAAAAAATCTCGGCAATACACAAAGTATTGCCGAGATTTTGTTATTTTGTCTGAACGAAAAATATCTCGCTCAAAACTGCCATGCACCCTGTAAAATTGGATTTTGTTCTGTGGCAAGGCAAAAAGCGCAGGAATAATGGATATATATTTCGAGCATTTTTAACGAAGCCACAGGGCAAAAGACTTTTTACAGGGCGGCTTATCCTTATCTGAGTCCGCCCTTGGGTGGCTTTTTCACGTCTTTACTCCGATGCGCATATTATGTTGTGCAAAGGAGGAATCCACAAGCGTGAACAATAAATGCAACTATAAGCAGGGTTCATTGTCCGAATGCTCGCCGCTTGCGATGGCATATGTCCCGCTTCAGGAAAGCGTAGAGCCGTCATACAAAACGAACGAGGCGTTATCAAGAGGCACTCTTTTCCCCGGACTTGACCTGCCCTTTATGAATATGGTCAACACAGGCGATCTTGCCGGCACTCCGCTCGGTGAGCTGATGGCGCTTGACTTTGTCGAGCAGGAGCTTGCACTGTACCTCGACACCCACTCAAGCGATCAGGAAGCCTTTGAGATGTACAAGAGCGTTTGCGCCCTTGCTCAGGAGGCAAGGGAGAGGTACACCAAGCAGTACGGTCCCGTAAGCCGCTGTGACGTAGCCCAGTGCAAGTCATATACATGGCTCAAAAACCCGTGGCCGTGGGACTATAAAGCGGGTATGGAGGGCTAAATATGTTTGTATATGAGAAGAAGCTGCAATACCCGGTAAAAATCGCAAACCCGAATCCGGCGCTTGCGAAATTCATTATCACACAATACGGCGGTCCCGACGGTGAACTCGGCGCATCGCTGCGATATCTGAGTCAGCGCTACAGCATGCCGTACCCGGAACTTAAAGGGCTGCTTACCGATATAGGCACCGAGGAGCTGGGACACCTTGAGATGATCGGCGCAATAGTCCACCAGCTCACGAGAAAAATGACGCCGGAGGAGATCAAAAAATCCGGCTTTGATACCTATTTTGTAGACCACACGGCGGGCGTATATCCGCAATTTGCATCCGGAACACCGTGGACCGCCGCAACGATGCAGGTGTCCGGCGACGTTATCGCCGACCTGAGCGAGGATATGGCGGCAGAACAGAAGGCGAGAAAGACTTACGACAACATTCTCCGTCTCTCGGATGACCCGGACGTCAACAACGTAATACGTTTCCTGCGTGAGCGGGAGATCGTACACTACCAGCGCTTCGGCGAAGGGCTGCGAAGAACGCTTGAAAAGCTTGACGAAAAGAATTTCTATATCACAAACCCGGCGTTCGACAAATAAAGTGCGCAAAAAATCCGTGACGAATTATCGTCACGGATTTTTTCGTTATATCTTGGCACGGACCTTTTTGAGGCGTGCATACCTCGGAAGCGAATTTTCTCTTGGCACCTTGGGTTCACCCTGAATAAGGGGAAGCACATAGTTTATAAAGTCCGAGGTCACATAGTTTCCGTCCTCGGTTATCCACTCAAGCGGAACCTTTTTCTCATAGTTTGCAACGCTGTTTAATGAAAGCAGGGTGGGGTAGCAGCGATAAAGTCCGGAGGTGTCGTCCCGCTCCAGAGCGACCATCTGACCGCTCTTTCCCAAAACCGCCTGCTCGACGGCGTACTTGCCGACTGCAAATGCCTCGTCAATATCCACGGCAGAGGCTATATGCGCTGCACTGCGCTGAAGCAGGCTAAGCTCGATCGCACGAACTTTTTTAAGCTTCAAGCGCTCCTTTATGTAATCCGCAAGGCGGGTCGCAAGACCGCCGAGCTGAGCGTGACCGAAGCCGTCGGTCCCCGATTTCTGCGCCTCCGAAACAAAGGAGCCGTCTGAGTAGTGCAAGCCCTCAGAGACCGCAACAAGCACATTGTGCTTGTTTTTCAGCACCTTTTCAACATCCTCGGTAAAGGCATCGAGGTCAAAATCACGTTCGGGGAGGTAGATGAGATCGGGGCCACAGCCGTGACCGTACTCGGTCGCAAGCGCCGCTGAAGCGGTAAGCCAACCTGCGTGTCTGCCCATTATCTCAACTATCGTCACCATTTCATTGTCGTAAACATCGGTGTCCTTGTCGATCTCCATGCAGGAGGTAGCGATGAATTTTGCGGCGCTGCCGAAGCCGGGGCAATGATCCGTGCCGAATAGGTCGTTGTCAATGGTCTTCGGAACGCCTATAACACGGCATTCGTATCCCACGTTTTCAAGATAGCTGCTTATCTTGTTGCAGGTATCCATAGAATCGTTGCCGCCGTTATAGAAAAAGTAGCGAACGTCGTACTTTTTAAAGATTTCGAGTATGCGCTTATACTCCGTGTCATCCTCTTTGTAGTCCTTGATCTTATAGCGGCAGGAGCCAAGCTCGGACGACGGTGTGTTAAGCAGGAGCTTGAGTTCGTATTCGTCCTCTTCGCCCATGTCGTAAAGCTCGTCATTAAGCACTCCCTTAATGCCGTATGCCGCTCCGTAGACCTTCGTGATGCAGTCACATTCGAGTGCGGTTTTGATAATGCCGTATGCGCTGGCGTTAATAACAGATGTGGGACCGCCGGACTGACCGAGTATACAGGCTCCGACAAGTCGGGAATCGAAATTTTTATCCAAAAGATCGCCTCCGTTGTTTTATTACGGTTGATTATAACATGAATTCGTATTATAATAAATACATATAAAGAAAAACTGTATATTTATTTTTTAACAGGAGATGATCAAATGCCACTGGTTACTACAACCGAAATGTTTGAGAAAGCGTATAAGGGCGGTTACGCCATCGGAGCTTTCAACGTCAACAACATGGAAATCGTTCAGGGCATCACCGAAGCGGCAGCAGAGCTCAATGCACCGCTCATCCTTCAGGTGTCCAAGGGCGCCCGTGCCTATGCAAATCACACCTATCTTATGAAGCTGGTGGAGGCTGCGGTTATCGAAACCGGTCTGCCCATTGCGCTTCATCTCGACCATGGCGACAGCTTTGAGCTTTGCAAGTCCTGCATAGACGGCGGCTTTACCTCCGTTATGATTGACGCTTCCTCGAAGTCGTTTGAGGACAATATCGCTCTTACCCGTCAGGTCGTCGAGTATGCACACGATCACGGTGTCGTCGTTGAGGCAGAGTTGGGAACGCTTGCCGGAATCGAGGATGAGGTCAAGGTCAGCGCAGAAGACTCCTCCTACACCCGTCCCGAAGACGTTCAGGAGTTTGTGGAGCGCACCAGCTGCGACTCCCTTGCAATTGCGATCGGCACCTCTCACGGTGCGTACAAGTTTAAGCCCGGCACCGACCCCAAGCTCCGCTTTGACATTCTTGAGGATGTCGAACGCCGTCTGCCCGGATTCCCGATAGTGCTTCACGGCTCAAGCTCCGTGCCTCAGGAATTTGTCAGGATCATCAACGAAAACGGCGGCAACATGCCCGGTGCGATCGGCGTTCCCGAAGATCAGCTCCGCAAAGCGGCATCAATGGCGGTCTGCAAGATAAACATCGACTCCGACCTTCGTCTCGCAATGACTGCGTCCATCCGCAAGTACTTTAACGAGCACCCCGATCACTTTGATCCCCGTCAGTATCTCAAGCCTGCAAGAGCCGCAATAAAGGACATGGTTGCGCACAAGATCGTTGACGTTCTCGGTTGCGACGGAAAGGCTTGAAACCCATACTCCTCACAGATAAAAGGGAGGTTTGCCCATGAGCAGCATACCCGTAAAGGATTCCGGAATAACGGATGCTCTTGATATTATTAAAATTGTCCGCATCTTAGCCGCAGTAGCACTGCTGATACTCGCAAACACGCTGAACATCACGGCTTTCACCGTTGTTGTCCTTTCCGTTGCGGCGGCTCTTATCGCCGGCTTCGATATGGTATTGAACGCAGCGGCAGCAATAGGGGAGAAGGACTATTTCAATTACAACATCATTCTGATTTTTGTCGCCGTTGTCGGCTTTGCCGCAGGCTGCACAAAAGAAGCGTGTCTGCTGATAATCATGTACCAACTCGGTAGCGTATTGTTGGGCTACGCAATGTACCGCAGCAGGAAAGAGATATTCTCACTCATCCCCGACGACGATTCCGACACCGCGGAAGCTTTCCGCCAGATTGTCTCGAATCCCACTGCGCTAAAAAGCTCCGTGTTATCAAAGTCTGCTCCGATCATGGATATGCTGCTGAAGGCGGCACTGGTCGTTGCGCTCATTTATGCGGTACTTATGCACCTGATTACCGAGATGACCTATGTGATGTCTATAAGGCGTGGACTTATGCTGATCCTTGCTGCAGCTCCGGCATCAGCGCTCATCTCGTTCCCTCTGTCTGCGGAAACGGGTCTGGCGCTTTCTGCATCTCACGGCGTTTTAGTTAAGGACTCCGGGGTGCTTGAGGAGCTTTCCCATGTGACCGCCGCCGCTTTCGATAAGGACGAGGTCTTTGCGGATGCTTGCCCGAGGCTTGCCTCTATAAGCTCTCCGATACTCGATAACGGTACATTCAAAGCGCTAGCAGCGTACATTGCGTATAATTCGCAGCTCCGTATCGCAGCACCGATCATTGCAGCCTACAAAGGTACCGTAATGCCTCAGTATATCGAGAAATCAAATGATATTCCCGGCTGCGGTATGGAGGTCACGATCCACGGCGTTCCGCTTTGCATTATGACTAAGGACGTTTTTGATGCACGGAATATCGCCATTCCCGAAAAGGACGTCAGAGGCGGCTTTACGTTTTACATGGCGGTCGCCAATAAGTACGCAGGACGCATCTGTTTTAAAGAAAACGTCAATCCATACGCTCAAGCGGTCGTGTCGGATCTCAAGGAATTTGGCGGGATCAAGACCGTTTTGCTGTCCGACGACTCAGAAGGCGCCGCAGCTGATTTTGCTGAAACCATAGGAGCTGACGAATTTCATTACGGCTGCACCTCAGAAAAGAAAGCCGAGATACTCGACGAGATCAAGACTTCTCTCGACGAGGGTGAAAAGCTCATGTATGTATCCGCCGAAAACGGTGAATTCCACTCCTCAGCCGATATAGACGCAAGGGTAGGGGATGACGACGGTGCGGATATGCGCATGAGCAGCGTCGGCGTTTTCGGCTTGCCTGTTGCGTACACAGCAGCTAAACGGGTCTGCGGAATACAGAAAGCGAATCTTATCGCAATCGTGCTGCTGAAGCTCGTGCTTGTGATACTCGCTCTCTTAGGATATGCAACACTGTGGTTTATTGCGTTTATCGACATGGTTTTGGCGTGTGCCGCAGTTCTAAACAGCATACAGATTACCAACGGTTCGCTCATATCCCAACTCAAGGACAGAATGGGCAACTGAAAATAAGCTTAAAGCCTTGGAAATACGTTGTATTTCCAAGGCTTTTCTTCATTTATTCACTCTCTTTATCCGGATCAAAGCTGCCCAAGGGATTTGCCATTGCAGCGGTACGAAGCTCAGAATTGTCAACGTGAGTGTATATCTGAGTTGTGTTCAGATTCTCATGTCCAAGCAGCTCCTGAAGCGTTCTGACGTCAACACCGTTCTTGAGCATCAAGGTCGCAGCAGTGTGCCGTAGCTTGTGTGACGAATACTTATCTGCGTCAAGTCCGGCTTTTAAAAGCGACTTTTTTACCATGCTGTGTACGGTCTCCCGTGTGATCCTAGTGCGCCTGTTCGAGAGAAACAGTGCATTCCTGTCAACCGCAGCAATGTTCTTTCTGACGGCAAGGTAGTCGTTTATGGCAGCCGCCGTTGCGTCGTTTAAATAGAGTATGCGTTCTTTGCTGCCTTTGCCGAATACTCTGAGCGAATCGCTTCGCACGTCCTGGAGATTAAGCGCTACGATCTCCGATATACGCAATCCGCAGTTTAGAAAAATGCAAAGAATGCAATAGTCCCGTTCTTTATTTTTGCCGTCAACCGAGCGCAGGAGAGTCTGCGCTTCTTCAAGCGTGAGGTAGCGGGGGAGGGTAGCGGGGATTTTAGGAACGTCAAGATCTTTCAGAGGATTGTCGTCTATGAGCTTTGCCTTGACATTCAGATACTTATAAAAGCTTCTGAGCGTAGAAACCTTTCTCGCTCTGGTGCTTGCCTTAGTGCCGTAGTCAAGCTCGTGACTGCGCTGATTTTTGACACGGTCACGGGCAAGAAAGCTCAAATAGTCATAAGCCTCGGAAACGGTAACGGATTTGACAAAGGCAAGGTCAACGTCGGAAATAGAGATTTCGTCAAGCTCTGTGTCACGAGGCACAAGATTGCGGTGGAGCTTTAAAAATCTGAAAAACGTCCGCAGATCAAGGTAATATTCGTCTACGGTCTTTCGTGAATGACCCTTGATAGTCTCGTGATATGTCAAGAACCCTCTGATTATTTCGGGAGCTTCATCTCTGTAATCCATTTAAATCTCCTTTGACCCAAATCCGCTCGGCAGGGCATAAGCCCACAACCCCTAAACCCGAACTCTCAAAATACGCACATAAAATTAAACAAAATAAAAATTTTGTTTAATTTAGGGGAGGGTTTTTAGTGCATTTTGGGTGGTTTACATATGTATTACAATTATAATGTACAATTGACACTCATTGATCGTCAAAAGCGTCTGCTTTTGGCATATGCATTACGCTGTAACGGTGTCAGTGACTTCTTCGGTTATTGGGATCGCACTTCCTATATCTATTGCAGGCGTATCATTTAAATACACGGCTTTAATATTGCGAGTATTCAGAAATGCCTCGATCTCATTCTTTATATATGTATCGCTTATTGCACCCGTGAACGCAAGTACGTCGGCTGCAATTTTAAACGACGCTCCGCCGATAAAGCCATTCGGGTATCCGTCAAGCACTATTCCGCAGCTTGGGATCTCAAGCACCTCAATCCCTGCATTCCGTGCGCATAACGCAACGCCCTTGTCTTCGGTAATTATCGAGTTTTCGTCCGCAACGCACACCGAGCATTTCGTGTACCCCTGTTTGCAGTATATCGGCGTATTTGTTAATCTTTTAACGGTCTGTGCATCCGCAGTTTTAGGGTTCAAGAGAATCTTGTCGCCGACCACGCAAAAGTTCAGCGAGGCATCATCCGGATACTCCGGGCTAAGGCAATTATCAATAAATTCAACGTTAATGCCAAGCGCATTTAGATGCCTGTTAGCCTCGGTATTTCTCAAATACTGCCTGCAAACCAACTCATTGCCGCCTATGTGTACCGCCGCAAGGTCCGTATGCCCGGACAGGCGCTCGTCACAGTGCCGATTATTTTCTAAACAAATCAGCTCAAAATTATACTCGATTGCGGCATTTTTCAACAATTTTTCGTACTTTTTGCCGATTATCAGATGACGCACTCTGCCTTTCGGCAAATGCGGCGTTTTAACTACACTAATCATCAGCCCAGTGTTTGCCTTATGGCTTCTCTGATATCTTTGACTGCAATCAGCTCAAGTCCCTGCGGCGCTTTAATATCATCTTTAATATGCGCAGGGATGACGCAGCGCTTAAATCCGAGACGGGATATTTCGGTCAGTCTCATGTTGAGAGAGTTTATGCTTCTGACCTCTCCCGACAAGCCAACCTCCCCTACCGCTGCAAGATCAGCTCCAAGGGGCTTGTCCCTGAACGAGCTTGCTATGGCAAGCACCGTTGCAAGGTCGGCGGAAGGCTCGTCAAGCTCAAGACCGCCGATGACGTTTATGTAGGCGTCGCAACCGGACAGCGCCATGCCGCCACGCTTTTCAAGCACGGCAAGCAGCAGCGTTGCCCTGTTATAATCAATACCGTTCGAGCTTCTCCGCCCGGAGTTATATGCAGACGGAGCCACAAGAGCCTGTATCTCGGCAAGGATCGGTCTTGAACCCTCGATGACGCAGGTAACACAGGTGCCGGGAGCGGCATCGGGTCTGCCGGAAAGCAGTATCTCAGACGGATTTTGGAGTTCCTTCAGACCGCTGTCCGCCATTTCAAATACGCCGATCTCGTTTGTCGAGCCGAAACGGTTCTTTCCTGCTCTGAGTATTCTGAACGAGGTGCTGCGCTCGCCTTCAAAATACAGAACGCAGTCGACCATATGTTCAAGCACCTTGGGACCGGCAATGCTGCCCTCTTTGTTTATGTGTCCGACAACAAAGGTGGTGTAGCCCCTGTCCTTCGTTTGGCGCATGATCGCCATGGTACACTCTCTGACCTGACTTATGCTGCCGGGGGCGGAGCTTACGTCGGCGTCAAACATGGTTTGGATCGAGTCGATTATCACGAGGTCGGGCTCCAAACGTTCTGCCGCCGACAGGACCTCATCAAGTCCGGTTTCTGCAAGAACATAGATCTTACCGCCGTCAACGCCAAGCCTTTGCGCACGCATTTTTATCTGACGCTCGCTCTCTTCCCCGCTGACATAGAGAATCTTCTGCCCTTCATCCACCAAGCCGCAAAGCTGGAGGAGCAAGGTCGACTTGCCTATACCCGGCGCACCGCCTACAAGCACGATGGAACCTTTAACGGCTCCCCCGCCAAGCACACGGTCAAGCTCGCCTATTCCCGTGGAAAAGCGCAGCTCCTCCTCGTTGTCAAGCTCGGAAATGAGCTTCGGCACCTTTGCGGAACGAACGGCAGCGGTTTTGCCGCCGTTTTTTTCAAGCTTAACCTCTTTAAAGCTGTCCCACGCTCCGCAAGCCGGGCATCTGCCGCTCCACTTCAGCGTTTCGTTGCCGCACTCGGTGCAGCAAAAAACCGTCTTTTGTTTCATAATATCACCTATGCGTTGTAGTAAGTCGCCGAGAAATTCATATATGATGCCACGAGTATAGCCGCAATTTTCATCTGATAATCCCCGCTTGCAAGCTTTTCGGCCTCGGAGGGGTTTGACAGGAATCCGCATTCCACCAACACGCCGGGGCAGTTGATGCTCCTTGTCAAAAGCAGCTCCTGCGGAGCGGGTCTGAACACTCTGCGATTCTCCGGGTCAAGCTGCGACACGAGCAGGCTCTGCACGCTCTCGGCAAGGTTCCTGCTGCCGTCCGTGTCGGCATACATGACCTCTGCGCCCTTTACAAGCTCGTTTGGATATTCGTTCTGATGAACGCTTATAAGGACTGCATTCTCGGTCGAATTGACAAGCTTCGCCCTTGAAACGAGGTTTTCATGCTCGCTGTATCCGGCGCTTTCGCCGGACACAGCGTCCGCTTCCACGGTTTTCACATATCTGACGCCAAGGAAATCCGCAAGACACGCCATTTTATCGGAGATCGCAAGGTTTATGTCGCTTTCCTTCACACCGCTGCCCGACACCGCACCGCCGTCAATCCCCCCGTGACCGGGGTCTATCACAAGCGTCGCAGTTGTATTTCCGAGTACGGCGGTTTCGGCGGCATCATTCTTGCCGCAGCCGACAAGAAGTATTATAATTGCTGCGATCAATACGACTAAAACGGCGATTATCAGAATCAGTTTTTTGAGTTTTACGGTTATAAACACTACTATCACCCCATTTAAAGCTATGTTTAATATGGGGTGATTATTTCTTTATTGCGCAAGAAACTTTTCGAGTCTGTCAAGCGCCTCTTTTATATTGTCCATCGAGGCTGCATACGACCAACGGATAAAATTCTTCATACCGAAGCCGGAGCAAGGAACCGTTGCAACGTATGCGCTTTCAAGGAAAGCGACCGCAAAATCGTCGTCATTCGTTATGAGCTTGCCGCCGAGGGTGCGTCCGATGAGCTTTTCAATGTTCATCATAACGTAAAATGCACCGTTCGGCTTGATGCAGCTGACGCCCGGAATGGAGTTCATGCGCTGTACGATATAGTCTCTGCGCTCCTCAAAGGCTTTGCGCATTTCCTCACAGCTCTGCTGCGGTCCGTTTATCGCTTCGACCGCCGCCCACTGGCTTATGGTCGAAGGAGCGCCCGTCGAATGACTGAGGTAGTTGGACATTATCTTTGCAAGCTGCTTGTTTGCGGCGCAGTAGCCTATGCGCCAGCCGGTCATTGCATACGACTTGGAAACGCCGTTTATAAGAAGGCAGCGCTCTTTGACCTCATCACCGAGGCTTGCGATGCTTGTAAACTCTATTCCGTCGTAAATGAGCTTGTAGTATATCTCGTCCGCAAGGATGTACAGATCATGCTTTACGCAAACTTCCGCAATGCTTTTAAGCTCGTCTTTTGAATAGATCATGCCCGTGGGATTCGAGGGGTTATTGAGCATGAGGCACTTGGTCTTATCGGTTATTGCGGCTTCGATCTGGGAAGCCGTGACTTTAAAGCCGCTCTCCTCCCCTGCCGTTACGATCACGGGAACGCCGCCGGTCATCTTGACCATCTCGTAATAGCTGACCCAAAACGGCGCAGGAATGATTATTTCGTCGCCAGGGTTGGTTATTGCTGCAAGCGCAATGTAAACGCTGTGCTTTGCACCGCTTGCGACTACGATCTGCGTATAGTCATATGAAAGCCCGCAGTCATCCTGAAGCTGCTTTGCTATCGCCTTGCGCAGTGCGGGTATTCCCGCTGCCGGAGTGTACTTCGTTTTTCCGTCGCATATGGCGGCAATTGCAGCCATGTTTATATTGTCCGGCGTGTCGAAATCAGGCTCTCCGGTTCCAAAGCGTATAACGTCGTAGCCGTCCTCCTTCATTTGCTTTGCAAGCGAATCAACGGCAAGAGTCGTGGACGCATGGACGCCCTCTGCGATTTTTGATACAGCTTTCACTTTACTCATCCCCTATTACTTAATTAGTTTATTATAATATTATATGTTTTTCATTTCAAGAAAAAAATGCGAGCAAAGCTCGCATTTTCACAGCAGTATGCAAATAAGAGTGCCGCTGCCGTCGTTTATGATCCTTTGCAGCGTTTCCTGAAGCTTTGCCCGTGCATTGTCCGGCAGATTGCTCAGCTTCTCGTATATGCCCTCCTCGGCAATATCGTAGAGCGAGCGCCCGAATATGTTCGACTCCCAAAGTCTGCTCATATCGCCGTCAACGCCCTGCAGTAGAAAGCTGATTATCTCCTCCGACGCCGAGTCGCCGCCTATCGTGGGACTAAGCTCGGTCTCTATGCCGGTTTTGAGCATATGGATTGCAGGAGCGCTCGCCTTGAGCTTCACCGCATAGCGGCCGCCCTCTTTGACGATCTGCGGCTCCTGTATATTCATCTCGTTCTGACTCGGAAGCACCACGCCATAGC
>CAVDMS010000028.1:0-20662 GCA_963610045.1 Bacteroidaceae bacterium | reverse complement strand
CTTCCCGATGGTGCGTGTGAACGACGCCGACTGCAAGCATCTGTTCGACAACCGCTACGGCACGGGTCAGAGCGTGTGGGACGGCATCTGCCGCACCACGAATCTGATAATCGCCGGCAAATACGTCGTCATATCCGGCTACGGTTGGTGCGGCAAGGGCGTCAGCCTCAGAGCAAAGGGCTTGGGCGCAAAGGTCATCGTCACCGAGACCGACCCCGTGCGTGCGCTTGAGGCGGTCATGGACGGCTACGAGGTCATGCCCATGGCGCAGGCGGCAAAGATAGGCGACATTTTCTGCACCGTGACCGGCGGCAGAGACATCATAACGGCGGAGCATTTCCCGCTGATGAAGGACGGCGCCATACTCAGCAACGCAGGTCACTTCAACGTTGAGGTCGATATGGAAGGGCTTGAACGCATGGCGGTCAGAAAGTACGAGGCACGTCACAACATTCAGGGCTACGTCATGCCCGACGGCAAAACGCTGTTCACGATCGCCGAGGGCAGACTCGTGAACCTTGCCGCAGCGGACGGTCACCCGGCGGAGATCATGGACATGAGCTTTGCGATACAGGCGCTCAGCGCACGCTACATCGCCGAGAACGCAGGAAAGCTCAAGTGCGGCGTACTGCCGGTACCGGAGGATATAGACAAGGCCGTTGCGGTAAAGAAGCTTGCCGCAATGGGAGTTTCGATAGACACGCTCAGCCGTGAGCAGGCGGAGTATCTCGGCGTATAAGCGAGCTAAAAGCCCCTGAAAGGAGGAAAGCATATGGGCGAAAACGAAGGCATGGACTTTGAGACCATGCACGACAGACAGTTTGAAGAGCTTTCCGGACTGCTTGACGCACAGCGCATGAAGGCGCTGCAAAACCGCCTTGAGGAAATGAACGAATTCGACGTTGCGGAGTTTCTGACCGAAGTCGATACGCAGCGTATGCCTATGGTTTTCCGTCTCCTGTCAAAGGGCAAGGCGGCGGAGGTCTTTGCAAATCTCGAAGCCCCGGAGCAGGAGCTTATAATCAACTCGATCACCGACTCCGAGCTTGGAGCGATCATCGAGGACCTGTACGTTGACGACGCCGTTGATATGATGGAGGAGCTTCCCGCAAACGTCGTAAAGCGTGTCATGCGCACGGCGACGAGGGAGACGAGAAACCTGATAAATCAGTACCTCAAGTACCCCGAAAACTCTGCCGGCAGCATTATGACCGCCGAGTTTGTGGACCTGAAAAAGTACATGAACGTCAGGGAAGCCATTGCGAGGATACGCCGCATCGGTGAGGACAAGGAGACGATCTATACCTGCTTTGTCACCTCGGCGGACAGGAAGCTTGAGGGCGTAGTCAGCGTAAAGGATCTGCTCTTAAACGACGACGAGACCGTCGTTGGCGATATAATGGACACCAACGTCGTTTTCTGCATGACGCAGGACGACCAGGAGGAGGCCGCCGAGAAGATCTCGGACTACGACCTCATGGCTCTGCCCGTCACGGACAGAGAGGGCAGACTCGTCGGCATAGTCACCGTTGACGACGTCATCGACGTCATGGAAAAGGAAGCGACCGAGGACTTCGAAATTATGGCGGCAATGACGCCTTCGGACAAGCCCTACTCAAGAACGGGAGCCTTCGACATTTGGAAAAACCGTGTGCCGTGGCTGCTGTTTCTCATGCTGTCTGCGACCTTTACCACGATGATACTCAACTCCTTTGAGGAGGCGCTTGCGGTGCAGACCGTGCTTATAGGCTTCGTCCCCGTCATCATGGGTACGGGCGGCAATTCGGGCGCACAGTCGTCAACTGCGATAATACGAAGCATATCCCTCGGCGACACCGAGCCTGCGGACGTGCTGCGTGTCGTGTGGAAGGAGTGGAGGGTCTCGATCCTCTGCGGCGTGAGCCTTGCGGCGGTGAATTTCGTCAAGATGCTGCTTGTGGACAGGCTTCTTATGAACAACCCCGACGTCACCGTTACCGTGGCGCTCACGGTCAGCCTTGCGATAGTCCTGACCGTAATGTTTGCAAAGGTCGTCGGAAGCTCGCTCCCCATACTTGCGGAGAAGATCGGACTTGACCCGGCGGTGGTCGCCACCCCGCTCATAACGACCATATCCGACGCAGTGTCCCTGCTTATTTATCTTGAAATTGCGAGGCTTTTGATACACGTATGAGCGGACTTATAGGAAAAATGGCAGTGCTTTTCGTGCTGCTTGTGATAGGCTATCTCTGCGCCAGACTGAAAATAGTCGGCGCAGAATTTAACAAGGGGTTGAGCAAGCTCGTGATGAACGTGTTCCTTGCCGCCACGATACTCGACTCGGTCATAAACAAGGAGCTTACCCTGAGCGGGAAGGAGCTGGGCTTCGGCATACTGATGATGTGCCTTGCCATGCTCATAACCCTCGGCATCGCCTATGTCACGCCGACGCTGCTCGGCATAAAAACCGGCGACCGAGGGATGTACAGACTGCTTGTGGCGTTTATGAACAACGCCTTTGTCGGCTTCCCGGTCGTCACGGCGCTGTACGGTGAGGAGTCGCTGTTTTTTGCGTCGCTGCTGAATATCCCCTTCAACCTGCTGCTGTACACCGTCGGCGTGATGATGCTGAAAAGCGGCGAAAAGGGCGGCTTTAATATCAAAAAGGCGATAAATACGCCGATAATCGCAACCCTTTTGGCGGTGCTGATATTCACGCTCCGCATCCCGGTGCCGACGATCATCGACGATGTGTGCGGAACCCTTGCCGCAGCGACGGTGCCGCTGAGCATGATGTGCGTCGGCATATCGCTCGGTCCCGTGTCGGTCAAGGACGCACTTTCGCATCCGAGGCTGTACGCTCTGAGCCTCGTGAGGCTCATCGTCTGCCCCTTGGCGGTGTGGTTTGTGCTGCACTTTTTCGTATCCGACCCCGTGTCGCTCGGCATAATCGTTGCGCTCATGGCGACCCCGACCGCAATAGTGTGTACGATACTCGGTCTGGAAAACGGCAGAGACGGCATCGAGTCCTCCGAGGAGATATTCATAAGCACCGCACTGAGCATGATAACGATCCCGGTGATAATGAGCTTTCTTACATAAACGAAAAACGGCAAGGCGGAACGCCTTGCCGTTTTTCGTTTATGTCTTATCTTGTTTCGATGCTGCTGCCGGTGAGGTTCATGTACTCGTCGAAGCTGCACTTTCTGTCTATGATGCCGTCGTCGGTTATTTCTATTATCCTGTTTGCGACGGTCTGTGTGAGTTGGTGGTCGTGGCTGGAGAAGATGATGTTATACTTAAACGCCTCCATACCGTTGTTGAGCGCTGCGATGCTCTCAAGGTCGAGGTGGTTCGTCGGCTGATCGAAAACGAGGAAGTTTGCGCCGGAGAGCATCATCTTGCTTATCATGCAGCGGACCTTCTCGCCGCCGGACAGCACCTTGACGCTCTTGTACACGTCGTCGCCGCTGAACAGCATACGTCCGAGGAAGGTGCGCAGGTAGCTCTCACGCTTGTCGTCGGAGAACTGACGCATCCAGTCCATGAGGTCGAGGTCGCAGTTTTCAAAGAAGGAGTTGTGATCCTTGGGGAAGTACGCCGTGGTGATGGAAGCGCCCCACTTGACGCTGCCAGAGTCCGGCTCCTCCTCGCCCATGAGGATCTTGTACAGCATCGTGACCGCAAGCTCGTTTTTGCCGACGATCGCTATTTTGTCCTCCTTGCCGACGATGAAGCTTATGTTGTTCAAAAGCTTCACGCCGTCGACCGTTTTGGAGATCTCGGTGACAAAGAGCCTGTCCTTGCCCGGCTCACGGTCGGCCTTGAAGCCCACCCACGGATAGCGCCTGCCCGATGCGGGAAGCTCCTCGACGGTGAGCTTATCAAGCAGCTTTCTGCGGCTCGTCGCCTGACGTGACTTCGACTTGTTCGCCGCAAAGCGGGAGATGAAGCTTTGCAGCTCTGCGATCTTCTGCTCCGCCTTCTTGTTCTGGTCCTTGATAAGCCGCTGCATGAGCTGACTTGACTCGTACCAAAAGTCGTAGTTGCCGACGTACATTTTTATCTTGCCGTAGTCTATATCTACTATGTGGGTGCAGATGTTGTTGAGGAAATAGCGGTCATGGCTGACGACGAGGACGGTTCCCTCGTAGTCCATGAGGAAGTCCTCAAGCCACACGACGCTGCTGAGGTCGAGGTTGTTCGTCGGCTCGTCGAGCAGAATGATGTCGGGGTTGCCGAACAGTGCCTGCGCAAGCAGCACTTTGACCTTTAAGCGGGGATCCATCTCGCTCATGAGCGTTGCGTGGAAGTCCGGGGAAACGCCGAGACCCTGAAGGATCCTGCTTGCGTCGGACTCCGCCTCCCAGCCGCCAAGCTCGGCAAACTCCTCCTCAAGCTCGGCAGCACGGATGCCGTCCTCGTCGCTGAAATCGGGCTTGTCGTAGATGGCGTCCTTCTCCTTGCCGCAGTTATACAGGCGCTCGTTGCCCATGATAACGGTGTCCATGACGGTGTAGGCGTCGTACATATTCTGATTCTGCTTCAAAACGCTCATGCGCTTTTTGGGAGCGATATGCACGGAGCCGGTGGACGGCTCAAGCTCGCCGGAGAGTATCTTCACGAAGGTGGATTTTCCGGCGCCGTTTGCGCCGATGATGCCGTAGCAGTTGCCGGGGGTGAATTGCAGGTCGACGTTTGAAAAAAGGATGTTGCCCGCAAAATTTATTGACAGATCGTTGACTGTAAGCATGGCGTTTACCTCGTATCTTAATATCTTACCGATTATATCACATTCCCAAAGCCCTTGGCAATATGTTGCCGCAAAACACGGAACGTGGTATAATAAAACCATATCAGAGCGGGAGTGATGACAGTGAGTATAGAATTTAACGACGGAGTATTCAATCTGTCCACGGAAAACACGAGCTACCTTTTCCGCATAAGCGAGTTTGGGCATCTTGAGCATATACACTACGGCGAGCGGGTGGAGAGCGAGGATGCACCGCTGCTTTGCGTTAAGAACAACATTCAGCGGGGCAGCAGCATAATGTACAGCCGCAGCCGCAGCGAATACTGCCTTGACACCATGTGCCTTGAGTGGTCGGGTACCGGCAGGGGAGACTACCGTCAAAGTCCTCTTGAGATGAAGCTGCAAAACGGCTGCTATTCCAACGACTTTGTGTTCTGCGACTGGGAAAAGCACGAGGGCTGCATTGCGCCGGAAACGCTGCCGAGCGCCTACGACGGCTTTAATGATGCCGAAACGCTCAGGATGCATCTGCGTGAAAAGAGCGGCACGGCGGAGCTTTACCTGTACTACACCGTGTTCCCGTCCTGTGACGTTATCAGCCGCCGCTGCGTTATCGAGAATCGGGGCGAGGGCGAGATCTCGCTCAGACGCATTATGAGCATGAGCCTCGATCTGCCGGACAGGGGCTTTAAAATGCATACCTTCGACGGCGGCTGGATCAAGGAAGCGCACCGCCATGTGCATGAGCTTGATTACGGAATGTATATTAACTCCTCCACGACCGGCTCCTCCTCCAACCGTCACAATCCGGGCTTCCTGCTTTCGGAGAGGTACGCAACGGAGGAACACGGCCGCTGCTACGGTTTTAATTTGGTGTACAGCGGCAACCACTTCGGGCTTGCGGAGAAGTCGAATCACGACCTTGTGCGTGTGCAGCTCGGCATAAATCCGCACTGCTTTGAGTGGAAGCTAAGTTCGGGCGAGAGCTTTGAAACGCCTGAGGCGGTGATGAGCTACTCCGGCGAGGGACTGAACGGTCTGAGCTTTAACTTCCACCGCTTTGTGAATTCCTGCATCGTGAGAGGCAAGTGGAAGAACAGGGAGCGCCCGGTGCTGCTCAACAACTGGGAGGCAAACCTATTTAAATTTGACCGTGACGGGCTTATAAGGCTTGCCCGCAGCGCAAAAAAGCTCGGCGTCGAGCTTTTTGTGCTGGACGACGGTTGGTTCGGCGACAGAAACACGGACACCGCAGGACTCGGCGACTACAACGTTAATACGCAGAAGCTGCCGGGAGGACTTTCCGAGCTGGCAAAGCAGATAAACAAAATGGGATTGAGCTTCGGTCTGTGGTTCGAGCCGGAGAGTGTGAACGAGGATTCCGAGCTGTACAGAGCGCACCCCGATTGGGCGATACTGCCGCCGTCGGGCGAGGCGGTGCTTGGAAGAAATCAGCTCCTTTTAGACCTCACGAGGAGCGAGGTGCGTGACTACATCGTCGAGAACGTCGGCGCAACGCTCGACTCGGCATCGATAAGCTATGTCAAGTGGGACATGAACCGCCATATGGCGGACGCATATTCGCCCCTGCTTTCCGAGCAGGGCGAGTTTTACCACCGCTACATTATGGGACTGTACGACTGCCTTGAGCGCATCTTTGCGCCCAGACCCGACATCCTGTTTGAAAGCTGCTCCTCCGGCGGCAACCGCTTTGACCTCGGAATGCTGTGCTACTCGCCGCAGATATGGACGTCCGACGACACCGACCCCATAGAGCGCCTCGACATACAAACCGGACTGAGCTACCTGTACCCGCAGTCGTGCATGGGGGCGCACGTTTCGGCGGCGCCGCATCAGCAGACGCTGCGCAACACCCCGCTTTCGACACGCTTCAACGTCGCCGCATTCGGCGTTTTGGGCTATGAGCTTGACCTTAAATACCTCACTCCGATCGAGCTTCGTGAGATAAAGGAGCAGATACGCTATTATAAGAAGCACCGTGCCTGCTTCCAGTTCGGACGGCTGCGGCGCTTTGACGAGCTTCGTGACAACACGGTGCATTTGCAGGTCTCGTCCCCGGACGGCAGAGAGCATATTGCGGGGCATTTCCAAAAGCTCTGCACTGCCTCTCCCGGCGGCGACGAGCTTCGGGTCATGGGTCTCGTTTCCGGCAGGCACTATAAGATAAGCTGCAAGCCGCAGCGCATATTCGTAAAGCGTGTGGGCGGACTTGTAAAGCACATCATGCCCGTGGAGCTGCATCCTGACGGCTTCGTGCTTCGCACCGCAAACAAGTTCCTTGCGATGCCCGACGGTGCGGAGGAGTACGTCGCAACGGGAGCCGCCCTCGGCGTGGGTATGCGCATGAACGATCAGTTCATGGGTACGGGCTACACTCCCGACATCCATATGTTCGGCGACTTCGGCTCCTGCCTGTATTCGATCGAGGAGAAACCCTGATGAAATTCCCCAAGCTTACGAAATATCAGACCGTATTGGAGATCATTTCGCTGCTGCTTTTGATCGTCAATGTGGTTTACATAATATGCGAATATTCGGCGCTGCCGGCAGAGATACCCATGCACTACAATGCCGACGGCAGCGTGAGGGACTATGAGAGCAAAAGCACGGTGTGGCTGATTTTGGGGGTAGAGGTACTCATTTATGCGGTCTTGACCGTCGTCATGCTCGTGCCGAAGCTGAGCGGCGAACCCAATCTCCCGTGGGAAGTGAAGGACACCGGGAAGCTTGCGGTACAAAGGGAGACGCTGTCGCTCCTCTCCGAGTGTAAGCTTTTGTCGCTCGTCATCTACGTCTGCATCAGCGTCATCACGGTGGAGGGCATAGTTACGAAAATGCCCATTGTGCTTGTGCTGTGTCTGCTGCTGCTCATACCGCTTTTCATACGTCTTGCCCGCATAAGCCGCTATCAGAAATAAAAGCCGAAAGACCTGCCCAAAGCAGGTCTTTCGGCTTTTATCACACCCCGGTGAGGTCAAAGTCGGGGATCATTTCGTCGGTTGCGGATTCCGGCTCCTGAAAGAAGCCGTACTCTATGCCGCAGTCCTCCATGTATCGGCACAGCGCATCGTTTTCGCTTGCGGTGACCGTTCTTTGCAGCTCCGGGTACTTCTCCAGCCCCGGCATGGGGGTGTACTGGCACATGAGCGAGAATAGAACCCTGTCTCCGGGATAGTTTTCCGCAATGAAGCGGATGACCTTCTCGGAGTTTTCCGTTGCGCCGGGCAAAATGAGGTGCCGCACCAAAACGCCGGAGACGAGCATATCCTCGTCGTCGAGGACAAAGCGCCCACGCTGACGGTACATTTCGGCGATCGCCGAGACTGCGACCTCCGGATAATCCTTCGCCGCCGAGTAGCGCAGAGCCGGCTCCGGGTCAAGGTACTTGAGGTCCGGCATATACACCTGCACAAGTCCCTCCAGTCTGCGCAGCGACTCGACGCTTTCGTAGCCGGAGGAGTTCCATACGACGGGGATCTTAAGCTTTGCGCATCGGAGCGCCTCTGTCACGGGACGGATGAAATGCGCCGCCGTGACGAGGTTTATGTTGTGAACGCCCTCGTCCTGAAGCTCAAGAAAAATGTCCCGCAGGCGCTCGACCGTGACGGGTTTTCCGGCGCTGCCACGGCTTATGTCACGGTTCTGGCAGAACACGCAGCGCAGGTTGCAGCCGGAGAAGAACACGGTGCCGGAGCCTTTATCGCCGCTGATGCACGGCTCCTCGCCGAAGTGGGGAGCGGCTCTTGCGATGACGGGCGTGAGCGGGGAGCGGCAGACGCCGCCCGCTTTGTCAAATTCCCTGTCGGCGCCGCAGCGCCTCGGACAGTCGTTACACAGCATAAAAGACCTCTCCGTAATGTGCAGATTGTCGGTTTATCAAAGCCTGACGGCGCTCATTATAGTACAAAATTGTTAATTGTGCAACAAATATTAAAAACTGCAAAAAAGTTCATCATTTACGGGAAAAATGTGATAAAATGATATCTGTAAAGATATTTTATAACGAAACAGGTTAGAATAAATGCTGAATATCGTTTTACTTGAGCCGGAAATACCGCACAATACCGGCGCTATTGCCCGCACCTGTGCCGCAACGGGTGCAAGGCTTCATCTCATTGAGCCGCTCGGCTTTGACATTTCCGATAAAATGGTAAAGCGCTGCGGACTTGACTACTGGCATCTCGTCGATATTTCCGTGTACCGCTGTCTCGACGAGTATTTTGAGAAAAACGGCGACGAGGGGCTTTGGCTCGCAACGACCAAAGCGCCGAGAGACTATTCCGAAGCGGACTTTACCGCAGACTCCGTGAGCATCATGCTCGGCAAGGAGACGGCGGGACTGCCGCTGTGGCTTCGTGAAAAGTACCGTGACCGCTGCATACGCATTCCGATGGTGTCCGAGGCGAGAAGCCTCAACCTCTCGAACTCGGCTGCGATACTTGCGTATGAGGCGCTGCGGCAGCAGGGCTTCCCCGGATTAAAGAACATCGGGGAAATGAGTGTTATGTAAACTTTTTCTTTGAAAGGAGATTCGTTATGAACTACAACAAAAAAAGCGTACTCGATGCTGCGGTAAGCGGCAAAAAGGTGCTTCTGCGCTGCGACTTCAACGTACCGCAGAACAAGGAGACCGGGGAGATAACCAGCGACAAGCGTATCAAAGCGGCTCTGCCCACCATAAAGTATCTTCTTGATAACGGTGCGGCGGTCATCGCCTGCTCGCACCTCGGAAAGCCCAAGGGCGAGTGGAAGCCCAAGCTCAGTCTTGCGCCCGTTGCGGAGCATCTGTCGAAGCTCCTTGACCGCCCCGTCATTTTCGCAAGCGACATAATAGGGGAGGACGCAAAGGCAAAGGCTGCGGCGTTAAAGCCCGGTGAGATCATGCTTTTGCAGAACCTGCGCTACGACATCCGTGAGGAGAAGAACGACCCCGAATTTGCAAAGGAGCTTGCCTCCCTTGCCGATATATACGTTTCCGACGCCTTCGGCACCGTACACAGAGCGCACGCCTCGACTGCGGGCGTTGCGGCGTACCTGCCCGCATATGCGGGACTCCTGGTCTTAAAGGAGCTGTCCGTGATGGGCAAGGCTTTAGAGGAACCCGCACGTCCCTTCGTCGCCGTACTCGGCGGCGCTAAGGTCTCCGACAAGATCGGCGTTATAAACAACCTGCTCTCCAAGGCCGACACCATAATCATCGGCGGCGGCATGGCGTATACATTTATAAAAGCCATGGGCTATGAGATAGGCAAATCGCTGCTTGAGGAGGATAAGCTCGACTATGCCCGCAGCATGATCGAAAAGGCAAAGGAGAAGAACGTAAAGCTGCTCCTGCCCGTCGATACCGCCGTCGGCAGTGAGTTTGCGCCCGACTGCGAGCGTAAGGTCGTGAAGGTCAGCGAGATACCCGCCGACTGGATGGGCATGGACATCGGACCCGAAACGATAAAGCTGTTCTCCGACGCCGTTAAGAGCGCCGCCACCGTCGTGTGGAACGGACCCATGGGCGTGTTTGAGTTCGACGCATTCGCACAGGGTACCGAAGCAATGGCAAAGGCGCTTGCCGAGTCCGGCGCCGTAACGATAGTCGGCGGCGGCGACTCCGCAGCCGCAGTCGAAAAGCTCGGCTACGCAGATAAGATGACGCACATCAGCACGGGCGGCGGCGCATCTCTCGAATTCCTTGAGGGACTGGAGCTGCCGGGCGTTGCGTGCCTGATGAACAAATAAGAGCCGCTTTTTAAAGGAGGTAGCTGCATGAATACGAAGTACAGAAAGACCGTTATCGCCGGCAACTGGAAGATGAACATGACGGCGAGCGAGGTAAGACCCTTTGTCGAGGAGCTTAAAGCCGCAATGCCGAAGCTCAAGGGCTGTGAGACGGTCCTCTGCGTTCCGGCGGTCAACATTCCGGCAATGCTGCGCTGGGGCAAGGACGCAAAGATCGCCTGCGGTGCGGAGGACGTTTCCGCATTTGCAAAGGGCGCATACACCGGCGAGATAGCAGCGAATATGCTCGCAGACCTCGGTGTTAAATACTGCATCGTCGGTCACTCCGAGCGCAGGGAGTACCACAAGGAGAGCGATATGCTCGTAAACGCAAAGGCGAGAGCGCTGCTCGATAACGGCATCAGCCCCATCATCTGCGTCGGCGAAAGCCTTGAGCAGCGTGAGATGGAGCTTACCATGGCGCACATTAACTATCAGGTCCGTGCGGCGCTGTACGGCGTGGACGCAAGCGAGCTTCGCCGCTGCGTCATCGCCTACGAACCCATTTGGGCGATCGGCACCGGAAAGACCGCAACAGCCGAGCAGGCGGAGGAGGTCTGCCGTGAGATACGCAGCATCATCCGTGAGATATACGGCGCACGTCCCGCAAGGAGCGTGAGCATACTTTACGGCGGCAGCATGAACGCAAAGAACGCAGCCGAGCTTCTGGCGATGCCCGACATCGACGGCGGTCTCATCGGCGGCGCATCCTTAAAGCCCGCAGACTTTGCAACGATAATCGCAGCGGCAGGTGTCGGAAATGAGTAAAGCGGTACTTGTGATAATGGACGGCTTCGGCATTGCTCCGCCCTCCGACGGCAATGCGATAAGCCGTGCCGCAACGCCTAGGCTCGATGCGATATTTGCGGAGAACCCCTATACGACGCTTTCCGCCTCCGGAATGTCGGTCGGACTGCCCGAGGGGCAGATGGGCAACTCCGAGGTCGGACATACGAACATCGGCGCCGGCAGAGTCGTTTTTCAGGATCTGCCCCGCATAAGCAATGCGATAAAGGACGGCAGCTTCTTTGAAAATCCCGCCTACGTCGAGGCGATGGACAATGCAAAGCGCAGCGGAAAGGCGCTGCACATCCTCGGACTTCTGTCCGACGGCGGCGTTCACAGCCACATTGACCACATCTTTGCGGCGCTCGATATGGCAAAGCGCAGAGGTCTTGAGAGAGTCTATGTGCATTGCTTCCTCGACGGCAGAGACGTGCCGCCGACGAGCGGTGCCGGCTACGTTTCACGGCTTTGCGAGAAGTGCGCAGAGCTTGGAAACGCAAAGGTCGCCGACCTTCAGGGGCGCTTCTACGCCATGGACAGAGACAAGCGCTGGGACAGGGTGGAGCTTGCCTATAACGCAATGGTCTGCGGCGAGGGCGAGTTCTGCGGCAGCCCCGTCGAGGCGGTCGAAAAGAGCTATGCGCAGGGCGTTACCGACGAGTTCGTAAAGCCCGTCGTCTGCTGCAATGAGGGCAGGATCGAGAGCGGCGACAGCGTTATATTCATGAACTTCCGCCCCGACAGGGCAAGGGAGATCACATGGGCGCTGACCCTCCCCGACTTTGACGGCTTTGAGCGCAAAAAGACCGTGTATCCGCTGAGCTACGTCTGCACCGCACGCTATGACGAGGCGCTGACCCTTCCCGTCGCCTTCCCGCCGGAGGACATTTGCGACACCCTCGGCGAGACGGTCGCAGCCAAGGGACTCAAGCAGTTCCGTGTCGCCGAAACGGAGAAGTATGCGCACGTCACATTCTTCTTCAACGGCGGCGTCGAGAAGCCGGAGGAGGGCGAGGAGCGCTGTCTCGTTCCGTCGCCGAAGCAGTTCCCGACCTACGACCTCATCCCCGAAATGAGCGCCGTTGCGGTTTGCGATAAGTGCGTCGAGGCGATAAAGAGCGACGAGTATGCACTCATCGTCTGCAACTTTGCAAACTGCGACATGGTCGGTCACACGGGCGTAATGGACGCAGCGGTCAAGGCGGTCGAGACCGTCGATACCTGCATGGGCAGGATATACGATGCAGTAAGGTCGATGCCGGACACCGTGCTGCTTATAACCGCCGACCACGGCAACGCAGACTGCATGGTCGGAGCCGACGGCAAGGTGAACACCGCACATACCACAAACCCCGTACCCTTCGCCGTGTGCCGCAAGGGACTCACACTTCAGAGCGGCGGAAAGCTTGCCGACATCGCACCCACCATACTTGAGATAATGGATATACAAAAGCCCTGCGCCATGAGCGGCAGGAGCCTCATAAAATAAAGGAGATGCTACTATGAAGCAGTATTTTGAAATCGTTGACGTTATGGCAAGAGAGATCCTTGACTCCAGAGGCAACCCCACCGTTGAGGTCGAAGTGACCCTCGACGACGGCACCGTAGGCAGAGCCGCCGTTCCCTCCGGCGCATCCACCGGTATGTACGAGGCGTGCGAGCTTCGTGACGGCGACAAGAGCCGCTACCTCGGCAAGGGCGTTACCAAGGCGGTCGAGAACGTAAACGGCGAGATCGCAGAGGCCATGGTCGGACTCAACGTCCTCGATCAGACAGGCATCGACAAGATGCTCATCGAGATCGACGGCACCCCCAACAAGACCCGCCTCGGCGCAAACGCCATCCTCGGCGTCTCCCTCGCCTGTGCAAAAGCGGCTGCGGAAGCCACCGGTCAGAGCCTGTACAACTACATCGGCGGCGTTAACGCCAAGACCCTGCCTTGCCCGATGATGAACGTCTTAAACGGCGGCGCTCATGCGACCGGCTCCAACGTCGATATCCAGGAGTTTATGATTATGCCCGTCGGTGCAGAGAGCTGGAAGGAAGCTCTGCGTATGTGCGCCGAGGTGTTCCATGCGCTCAAGAAGGTCGTTCCCGCCTCCGGCGTGGGCGACGAGGGCGGCTACGCTCCCAACCTCGACTCCGACGAGGATGCGCTCAAGGCTCTGGTCGCCGCCATCGAAAAGGCAGGCTACAAGCCCTACGACGACTTTATGATCGCGATCGACGGCGCAGTCTCCGACTGGTACAACGAGGACGACAAGTGCTACCACCTGCCCAAGAGAGGCACCGTTATGACGAGCGAGGAAATGGTCGCAATGTGGGCGGGCTTCGTTGAGAAGTACCCCATCATCTCCATTGAGGACGGCATGGGCGAGAACGACTGGGAGGGCTGGCAGCTTATGACCAAGACCCTCGGTCACAAGATCCAGATAGTCGGCGACGACCTCTTTGTCACCAACACCGAGAGGATAAAGAAGGGCATCGAGCTTAATGCGGCAAACTCCGTTCTTATAAAGCTCAACCAGATCGGCACCCTGACCGAGACCCTCGACGCCATTCAGATGGCTCACCGTGCGGGCTGGACCGCAGTCGTGTCCCACCGCTCCGGCGAGACCGAGGATACCACGATCGCAGACATCTCCGTCGGCGTCAACGCAGGTCAGATAAAGACCGGCGCACCCAGCCGTACCGACCGTGTCTGCAAGTACAATCAGCTTCTCCGCATCGAGGAAGAGCTTTTTGACGCAGCACAGTACCCCGGCCGCAGCGCATTCTTCTCCATCAAGTAAGATAAACCGATTTTACGGCTCAACGGATTTTTTGCACCACGCAAAAAATCCGTTGAGTTTTTTTGCGCCCTGATATAAAATTTCAAGTGAGGTGAGAGTATGACCGAAAAGCTTTATTACACCGACGGCAGTATGCGGGAGTTTACCGCCGCCGTCGTTTCATGCGCCGAGGAGGACGGACGCATCGCAGTTGAGCTTGACCGCACTGCCTTTTTCCCGGAGGGCGGGGGACAGGCCCCCGACACTGGACGCATCGGCAATGCCGAGGTTTTGGACGTCCGTGAGAAAAACGGCAGGATACTGCATTATGTAAACCAACCGCTTGAGGTCGGCACAGAGTACGACTGTGTGCTTGACTGGGAAAAGCGTCTGCGTCGGATGCAAAATCACACGGGTGAGCATATTGTGTCCGGGCTTGTGCATAAAAAATACGGGTACAACAATGTCGGCTTCCACATGGGGCATGACTTCGTTACCGTGGATTTCGACGGCGATCTTGATACCGAGCAGCTTTCGGAGATAGAGGCGGAGGCAAACGCCGCCGTCGCCGCACGGCGCCCGGTGCGCTGCTTTTTCCCGACGAGCGAGGAGCTTTCGACCCTTGACTACCGAAGCAAGCTCGACCTTGTTGAGGACGTGCGCCTTGTCGAGATCGAGGGCATAGACCTCTGTGCCTGCTGCGCACCGCATCTGCCCGACACCTCCGGCGTCGGGATCGTGAAGATCATCGACAGCGAGCGCCGCAGAAGGGGAGGCAACGGGGTGCGCATCACAATGCTGTGCGGACTTGACGCCTACGAGTACCTTGCCGCCGTGCAGAGGAATAACGACGCCGTGTCGAATCTGCTCTCGGCAAAGCGTCTCGAAACGGCGCAGGGAGTGCGCCGGCTCCTTGCCGACGCCGAGGAGAAGAAAAGCCGCATTGCGGAGCTGTCGGGAGCGCTGTCTGCGGCGCTCGCCGAGCTTCAGCCGGAGGGAGAAGAAAACCTCTGCCTGTTTGAAAACCGCCTCGACCCGGCAGCCGTGCGTGCGCTCGTGAACGCTCTGACGCTAAAGTGCGGCGGCGCAGCGGCGGTGTTCTCCGGCGACGACGAACACGGCTACTCCTATATTATCGGCAGCGCCGCAAAGGATCTGCGAAAGGCTGCAAAGAGTATAAACGAGGCGCTCTGCGGCAGGGGAGGCGGCAGCCCAGAGATGATAAGCGGAAGGGTGAATGAAACCGCCGAAAACATCAAAAAATACTTTAAGGAATTGAAGTTTTTGACATAACGCCCTAAACTGTACAAGAAAAAACGGGCAATCTTAGGCGAAAACGTCGATTTTGTAAGCAAAATGCAATTGACAATATTGTGACATTTTGATAGAATGTACAAGTAATATAGGGTATGGTATGCCCTGAAGGGAACACATCAAAAAATTTTTTATTTATGGGGGGTTATCCGTGAGAGACCTTAAGCACCTGATTTACTTTGAGAACCTGCTCCAGGAAGCCAACAACGAGTTGGTGCAGAAGGCAAAGGCTGAGGGACTTCGTGCCATCGGCTATACCTGCTACTTCATGCCTGAAGTGCTTCTCGACCTGCCCGGCTGCTTCTCCGTTCGTCTGAGAGCGCCCAACTGCGCATCGCCCGATATGGCGACCTACTACATGTCCGCACGTGTTTGCCACTACGGACGCAGCCTTCTTGAGCGTGCGCTCGAAGGCGGCTTCAACTTCCTCGACGCACAGATGGCGACCGAGACCTGCACCGTCACCTGCCGCTTCCAGGAGCATCTTCAGCAGAAGCATCTTGACTCCGTTCAGGATATGCGCATCATCGACAACGATGATTTCTTCTGCGAATTTTCCGACGTTCCGTTCAAGAACAGCGAGAACGACTACCAGTACTACTACGATCAGATGAAGTACCATGTACTGGGCAAGCTTCACGAAAACTTCGGCATCGACGTGTCCGACAAGGCCATCAAGGCTGCCATTAAGCAGCACAACGAGGTCTGCAAGATCATAAACGAGATCGGCGATATGCGTAAGCTCGACAATCCGCCCATCACCGGTTATGAGTTCCACGTCATCCAGCTCGTCTCCCTCGTCTGCCCGAAGAAGTACATTCTTCCTTACCTCAAGGAGACCCTCAAAGAGCTCAAGACCCGTGAACCCGAAGAGGTCAATCCTTTCCGCTGCCGTGTAGTTCTTGCCGGCTCCGAGAACGACGACCCCGAATTCACCAAGCTCATCGAAATGTGCGGCGCAGAGGTCGTTTGCGACCGTTACTGCTACGGTGCAGTCGAGTCCCGTCAGCCCATCGTCGTCGAAAAGGGCGAGGATCCCCTGTACGCAGTCGTTCGTCATTACCTCCAGACCTCCAACTGCCCCCGCTTCATGCCTCAGGACGAGATGCGTCAGAGAAAGCAGCGTCTTGCAAACCTCGCAAAAGAGTACAATGCGGACGGCGTCATAGTCGCATCCAACAAGTTCTGCGAGTATTGGAGCTACGAGCGTGTGGCAGACTCCTTCATCCTGCAGCGTGACTTCGGTATTCCCGTCTGCTCCATCGAGAAGGAATACATAAACACCGCCGTCGGTCAGCTCAGAACCCGCTTCCAGGCCTTCGTCGAGAGCATTGAGATCAAGAAGATCCAGGAGGGTAAGTAATTATGGATATTAAGAAAGCCTTAAAAGATTTTTGGTATGGCAAGCCCCACGGTGAGCGCCGTCTGGGTGATCTCTACCTTCCCAAGACCGGACTTTACAAGCACAGAGAGTGGAGAGGCGTAAAGGACACCTTCTACTACTTCCACCACATCTGGATGTACAACTACCTGCACATGGTAATTGACGTCATGAAATACGGCGGTCTTGTAAACTTCGCAAAGGGCATTTGGCGCTACCGCTGGGTAGGTCAGACCTATCTGCCCGTTCTGCACTGGTTCGACCGTGGCCTTGAGGGTATGCGAGGCGAGGCACTCCGTGCTTCCGCATGGCACTACCGTGCAATGGTCAATGCGACCATCTACCAGTTCATGACCATGTTCAACGCCGACACCAAGATCCGCGGCGGCAAGAAGAACGATGCATGGTACCACACCTTTGCTCATAACGAGACTCTGTGGGGCGGCATCTTCTACGGTTGGAGCGACAAGTTCAAGAACGTCTCCATGGAGATGATCCCCTACTTCGTCACCTGCCACGTCAACTCTCACACCGTTCACAACTACATCGACGCAGTTCAGTCCATCGGTCTGCCCGGCGACCCCTGCCCGATGTGCCAGGCCGAGTCCGGACTCTTCGTCCTTGACGACGTTCCCGACTACAGCCCCTTGGTCATCACCTGCAACGAGGCTTGCGACGCTTCCGTCTCCACCTCCATCCTGCAGGACTGGTTTGCCGACAAGCCCCTGTTCTCCGTTGCAATGCCCATGCAGTTCGACGATCCCCTGGTACATAAGTACGTCGAGAAGGACATCGAGAAGTGCTGGAAGTTCATCGAGGATCAGACCGGCGTTCCCATGAATTACGACCTCATGTGCAAGTGCATCGAGAGCCAGAACGAGCTTCAGAAGTTCGAGTGGGAGAAGTGGGAAGTCGCAGCAAAGACCGACAGCTACCCCATCAACGGCGTTGCACAGGCACTGTACCGTATCTATCAGTCTCAGTTCGGTGATCTGCCCATCTGGCACGATACCGACGCAAAGGTCCGTCCCATCATGGAGAAATGCGTTGCTCAGAAGATCAACACCTTCCCCAAGACCCGCCACAGAGTTCTTGCATGGTCCTGCGCACCTCTGTACTACTCCAACTGGTGCACTTGGGCATACAACTGCTGGGGTCTGAACGTCGTAATGAACATGGACTCTCTCATGTTCGATATGACCATCCGCACCGACAGCTACGAGAACACTCTCGAAGACATCGCAACCTACCATATGTGGGCTCCCATGCGCCGTATGGCAGTCGGCGGCATGAAGCACATCTTCGAGCTGTGGGAGAACATGGAGCGCTTCAACTGCGACATGGTCGCAATGTACGACCAGCTCCAGTGCAAGGGCGTTCAGGGCGTTCACGGTCTGTTCGAGGATGAGTTCCGCAGAAGAAACGTCCCCGCATTCTGGATGCCTCACGCACTGCCCGACAGCCGCACCGTTTCCCGTGCCGAGCTTCGCCGCGGCATAAACGACTTCATGACCACCATCATGCACGAAGAGCCGCTTGATCCTTCTCTCCTCGAGTTGGATGACGACATGACTTGGTAATAGGAGGACAAGGAACATGAAAAAGTTATTTAAGTTTGCCGGTATCGGCGCAATTGCATATGTTGCACTGTTTTGCGTATACTTCTTTGACCTCGACGGCAAGTTCTTCTTCTACATCTATGAGCCGTTCTTCAAGAACCACTACGACAACATGGAACGCAGGGATATGACTCAGATGCCTTACGACATCGACAAGTACCCCGCATACAAGTACGACGAAGTCTGATAAAAGCCTCTGCCAACTCCTCTACGGGGGAGTTGGCAGCTCTGAGACTTCGATAGTTAAAAATTTGTTATTCATACATACTGGAGGCAAACACTAATGAAATATTTTGGCGGCTGTGACGTAGGCTCGACCTACACGAAGGCAGTTATACTCGACGAAGAGGGAAAGATGGTAGCAGATACCACTATCCGCAGCAAGATCAACTCCGAAGCATCCGCAGTAGCGGCAATGGAAGAAGTCTGCACCAAGGCAGGACTCAAGGGCGCAAATGAGCTTTCCTACCTCGTAGGTACCGGCTACGGCCGTAACAAGGTCCCGTTTGCAGACGAGAACATCTCCGAGATCTCCTGCCACGCAATGGGCGTACACGTTACCGATCCTTCCGTCAAGGCGATCATCGACATCGGCGGCCAGGACGTCAAGGGTATCTCCATTGACACCGACGGCACCGTAAAGAACTTCGCAATGAACGACAAGTGTGCAGCAGGTACCGGCCGCTTCTTCGAAGCAATGGCACGTTCCTTCGAGATGACTCTGCCTGAGTTTAGCAAGCTCGCACTCAAGGCAAAGAACGTCATCCCCATCACCGCACAGTGCACCGTTTTCGCAGAGTCCGAAGTCATCACCCTCGTCGGCGAAGGCAAGCCCATGGACGAGATCGCAGCAGGTATCGAGATGGCAGTTGCAAAGCGCTGCTTCGTCATGGCCAAGAAGGCCGGCGCTACCGACAGCATCACCCTGACCGGCGGCTGCGCAAAGAACGACGGTCTGAAGGAAGCAATTGAGCACGTTCTGAAGCTGAAGGTCATAAACCTCAAGACCGACCCCCAGCTCATGGGCGCACTCGGTGCAGCAGAGTATGCTCGCCAGAAGGGTCTTGCAAAGAAGTAATCTAAGAGGCATTTTGGCATCAAAAACAGCTCATAAAGGAGAAAGCTATATGTGCAATGTATGCAAAACTACCGCTAAGCTGCTTTCCATGACCGTCGGTATCCTGTTCGTGGTTTATTTCTGGAACCTCGACCAGAAGGTGCTCGGCTGGGCATATAAGCAGGTCAACACCATGTTTGACAGAAAGCCTGTCGACATCAGATTCTAATCACAATAATGGCAAAGCCGTCTGCCCACATCAGACGGCTTTGTTTTTTATTAAAAAGACAGCCGGAGCATTGCTCCGGCTGTCTTCATATCAATTTAAAATCAGATGCGTTTCCACTTAGCGCCGCCGGGAATATCGGTTACTTCGATGCCCGACGCTTTAAGCTCGTCACGGATCCTGTCGGCTTCGGCAAAGTTTTTCGCCTTCTTCGCCTCGGCTCTTGCCTTGAGGAGAGCTTCGACTTCGGGGTCCTGAGTGCCGTCCTCGGCGATAACGGTAAACTCCGCATTACCGCTCACGACGTGGCGCTTGAGCTCCTCACGCCTTGCATCTGCCTTTGCGATGAGATCAAGGCTCAGAACCTTGTCAAAATCGGCAATTGCGTAGAGCTTGGTCTCGTCGTTGGTGCGGTACTTCAGCACGTCATATATCGCAGTGATCGCAAGAGAGGTGTTGAGGTCGTTGTCAAGCGCTGCGGTAAATTTTGAGCGAAGTGCATTGTATGCATCCTCGTCGATCGGAGCCGCTCCGGGCTTTAGCGCAGCTATTTTGCCGATGAGCTTGTTGTAAATACCCTGAGCGTTGTCAAGGTTTTCCCATGAGAACACGAGGGAGTTGCGATAATGGCTTTGCAGGCAGAACAGACGATAGGCGAGGGGGTCGTAGCCCTTTTCTTCAAGGAGGCTGACTGTGAGAAATTCGCCTTTGGACTTGCTCATTTTGCCGCTCGTGGTGTTGAGATGCAGAACGTGCATCCAGTAGTTGCACCACTTGTGACCGAGGTAGGATTCGCTCTGTGCGATCTCGTTCGTGTGGTGGGGGAAGGCGTTGTCGATACCGCCGCAGTGGATGTCAAGATTTTCACCGAGGTGCTTGATCGAAATGCCGGAGCATTCGATGTGCCAACCGGGATAGCCGACGCCCCACGGGGAGTCCCATTTGAGCGCCTGATCCTCAAACTTGGACTTGGTGAACCACAGTAC
>CAVDMS010000027.1:0-20674 GCA_963610045.1 Bacteroidaceae bacterium | reverse complement strand
GGGCTTTACAAGGATCACGCAAAAGTCGATCTCCGAGGTCATACGCCTTTCAAAGCTCGGCATCGGCGACTTTATCGCACGCAAGGAGTTTGACGAAAACAACACTCCGTTTTTGCATATGTACCTCGAAATAACGCCGGAGGCACAGCGGAGCGACGTGGTTACAAAGAAGGTTTTAAGCGAGCATTTGGCGGTGTATTTCAGATACTTCGACAGCGACTATGAGGACCTAAAGAAGCTTCTGAACATTGAGCCGCTTCAGCTTACCGTGCTGCCTTACGGGAGCATTGCCGGCTTTGAGAGCGAACGCAGCATGAAGCTGCGGCGCATAAACACCGACGACTATTTTATGAACAGCCTGCTCATGTACGCAGAAAAACTCGGATCGGAGGAGCGTTAATGGGAATATCGTATATATATGTAAATATTTTTGCCGTTATCTGCTTTTCTCTTATGTTTGCGGCATTTTGTGCGGCCGAAAGAAGCAAAGAGATGAACGCATGGATCGCTCTGTTGGGAGACATGGCGATATGGGCGGGAAGCTCACTGTTTATGCGTCTTGAGGCACTGCCGAGCTATGAGTTCTGGTACTACGCCTCGCTGCTTGCGCTGTTTGCAACGCCGTTTTTGGTGTACAACTACGTCTACCAGTTTGCAAACGCAAAGTATTCAACAATGCGAATAGTGTGGTTTCTCGCCACCGCTGCATTGCTCGTCGTATCGGCTACGGGCTTCATACTCCCGCCGCCGGATATAAGCTATTCCGCCGACGGAAGCAAGGTCTTTACCTACAACATGGATTGGGCGGTTGCGATCCCGGTCGTGTTCTGCCTTGCCATTATCGGCTCCATAGTCCCGCTCCTGCGTCAGATACTCACCGAAAAGGGTACGCAGGCGCCGGGTATCAAGGAGCTTATTCTCGGACTTTTGCTGCTTGCACTCGGCAACGTCGTGCAGGTGCTTCCCGAAAACACCTTCCCGTTCGACACCCTTGCGGGCATCATTTTTTCACTGCTGATGTGTACCTCGCTGTACAAGCGCAGGATGTTCAACACCTCGCTCATGGTGTCAAGCACGGTGCTGATGATCTTCTCGGCGATCGTGTTTATCACCGGCGGTGCATTCCTGTTCCCGACGGTGTGCAATCAGTTTGAAAAGTACGGCGGCAACGTAGCCGACCCGGAGATAGAAAGCTTCGTCATTATGACGGCGGTGCTGTTTGTCTGCATCCTGCTGTTCAAAAAGCTGCTCACCACCGTGTTTTCGGAGAAGGAGCAGCAGGAGTACCGCATAAAGCGATACAGCGACACCGTTTCTAAAACGCTTGACATTGACAGCATCCTCAGAGAGACCGTTAAGGTCATCCGTTCCGAGGTCGCAGTTAACCAAATGTATATATGTATCAGAGAAAAGGATCGCTTCGTTCCGGCGTGCAGTGCAATGCCGCTCAAGCCCGCAAGCTTTTCCATAGCCTCGGATCATCCCTGCGTCAAGTATTTTCAGCAGGGACCGAATCAGCTCGTTTTGAAGGAATTTGCATCAAACCCGCTCTATAAATCCATGTGGAGCAAGGAAAAGGAGCTGTTCCAAAAGTACGACGTATCAAGCATTTGCGCCATTAAGGACGGCGACGAGGTCGTCGGACTTCTGCTGCTTGCGGACAAGGAGCGCAATGCCGCATACACCTGTGCCGACTTCTCGTTTATAAACACCGTCAGCTCCATTGCGTCTATCGCAATAAAGAATGCTGCGCTGTATAAACAGGTCGCAGAGCGTGAGCATCTGTTCAGCAGCATGACGGAATTTATACCATATGTAATATTTATCAAGAAAAAGGGCGAGCCTAACTTCTGCTTTATAAGCGCAAACACGAGCAGGGTGCTGGGGCTGCCGACCGAATACTTTGCAAAGCGCACGGCGGTGCAGTCGCTCTCCGACTGCCTCGGCAAGGAGCGTGCGGAGGAGATATACAACTCCATGCGCTCGGCACCCGAAAACGGGTACTACTACGACACGCCTTTCCTCATCAGCAAGGACTGCCGTGAAATAACCATACGCTGCGCATTCTCGCCCATCATATCGGACGGACGGGTCTCGCACTATGTCTGCGTCGTGAACGACATCACGGCCGACATCGAGTCACGTGAGCTGCTCAGCAATTCCGTTGAGCTTGCCAAGAAGTCGAGCAATGCAAAGAGCGAATTTCTCTCGCATATGTCGCATGAGATTAGAACGCCGATGAACTCCATTGCCGGTCTGACATACCTTGCAAGAGAGCAGGTAGGGAAGAATAACGGCAAGGAGCTTTTGGAGTACCTAAATCAGATAGACCAGTCGTCTCAGTATCTTCTCAGCCTGCTGAACAACATCATGGACATGAGCAAGATCGAGAGCAATAAGTTTGAGATCCAGGCAAAGCCCTTTAACATCAGGCACATTCTCGACGAGGTGTACGCAATATACGGTGCGCAGATGACTGCAAAGCACATCGACTTTGAGTTTGACGCTTCAAGGGTGCGCTACGAGAACCTGCTCGGCGACGAGCTTTCTCTGCAAAAAATACTCAACAACCTCCTGTCGAACGCATTTAAATTTACGCCGTCCGGCGGCAAGGTGTCGCTCACGGCAGCGCAAAAGACCGTGTCTGACAAGTCGGTCGTGATGCACTTTGAGGTGAGGGACACCGGTATCGGAATGAGTCCCGAATTTAAAGAACACATATTTGAGCCGTATACGCAGGAGACCGCCGAAAACGGAACGAAGGCGTCCGGCAGCGGTCTCGGCATGGCGATATGCAAGAGCATGGTCGATCTCCAGGGCGGCAGTATAAGCGTCGAAAGCGTTCAGGGCGAGGGAACGAGCTTCTTTATCGACATTCCCTATGCGCTCTCGGCTCCACTCAAGAAGGAGACGGACGGTGAAAACGGCACCCCCGACTGCTCCGTGCTTTGCGGCAAGCGCATACTCGTCGTGGACGACGTTATGATAAACACCGTTATAACGGGACGGCTTCTCGAAAAGCAGGGCGTTTTGGTGGACTGCGCCGAAAACGGTAAGGCGGCGCTCGATATGTTCACCTCGCACAAGGACTTTTACTACGACTGCATACTGATGGATATTCAGATGCCGGTCATGGACGGCTTTGAGGCGGCGGCGTCCATAAGGGCGATAAAGCGCAGATATGCGGTCTCCGTGCCGATCATTGCAATGACTGCCGACGCTTTTGTGAGAGAGATAAAAAGCGGCAGCCTGAACGATTTTGACGATTACATCATTAAGCCGGTAAAGCCGAAGGATCTCTATTCAAAGCTTGTCGAGCTGTTTGAAAACTCGTGACACAAGGCAGGTGCAAATCTTGAAAAAAACGTGGGACGCTGCGTGTAATGCCGCACGCAGCTACTGGAATTCCAAATGGTATATGCCGTCCGTTTTGGCGGTCTCATGCATAAGTGCGGTTTTTGACATTGACCTGATCGGAATGTTCGTGCTTGCGGCGCTTGTCATAGTCATGCTTGTGCTTTGCGACGATATGCTGTCGCTCGTCTGCCCGATATTCTGCGTGTTCCTCAGCTCCATTGAGTTTTACAGGGACTATTCCGTACTGACCGATTATATGTGGTATGCGATAGTGCCGTTTGCGGCGGCGTTTGTTTTCAACCTCGTGTACTACAGAACGCCGTTCGTGAAGGGCAGATTCTTCTACCCGCAGCTTGCGGTGTCTGTCGCACTTTCGCTCGGCGGTCTGTTCTGCATCCCCGCAAAGCAGTATTTCAGCCCGTCGGCGCTGTACTTTACCGTCGGGTCGGGCTTTTTCATGCTGTTTGTGTACTGCCTCACCATATCGAGGCTCAAGGCGTATAAGCGAAGCTACGACAGGGTAGAGCGACTTGCGAGAACGATGTTTGCCGCCGGACTGCTTGCCGCATTTCTGGTCTTTGAGTTTTACATCGACAATTTTGAAGAATTTCTTCGCAAGGGGACCTTCCTGTTCTTTAAGCCGAGAAACTACGTTTCGAGCGTTCTTATGATGGCGATACCCATGAGCTGCATATATATAAAACGCAACAACCTCAACATAATTTCAATGCTGTTCATGTACGTCGGAATGCTGCTCACGGGGTCAAGAAGCGGACTGCTTTTCGGAACGCTGGCACTTGCCTTGTCCGCTGTTTTTGTGTATATTACAAATAAGAAGAGCAGACGGCTGTACAATGTTCTGCTTATCATTGCGGCGATCCCCGTCGTTTATGCCGCAGTGAAGGTCCTCCCGGAGCTTTATGCGGCGAGAATGGCAAACGGATTCTTTAACGAGGGCGACGCAACGAGAATCAAATTCATCAAATTCGGCATTTCGGATTTCCTTGCCTACCCGATATTCGGCATAGGCGTGGGCAATCTTGCGCACTTTGAGATATTCAAAGCCTACGTTCCCGGCAGCATAGTATATTTCCACAACATAGTCATACAGGTCATGGCGTCCATGGGCATTGTCGGCATTGCGGCGTACCTTTGGAATTTCTACGCAAGGGTGAAAATGTTTTGGGAGAACAGGAAAAACGAGACCCTGATATTTGCGATCTCCTACCTTGCGATACTGCTCATGTCCTTTACCAATCCGGGCATATTCTGTCCCTTCCCGGAGGGAGCGCTGATCGTTCTGATGCTCTCGGTTGCGGAAGTGAAATTTGCGAAGCAATAATTTTACATAAATTTGGAGGATGGAAAAATGAAGAAGCTTCTCAGCATTGTTCTCGTGCTGACCATGGTTCTTGCACTCGTACCCTTTGCGGCGCTTGCGGAGGATACCGGGTATGAGACCGTGACCGGTACGATAATGTTCAATGCGGGACATGACGATTCGGAGACGGATCATCCCTGTCCCTTCACCTACAGCGACGCCTATTTCACCGACACGGCGTACAACTACAGGCAGGACCTCGCCACCGTGACCATGGCGATGTGCCTTGCAGCGGGCAACGTAGCAGACCCCGAACGCTACACGGAAGGCCCCGCAAACCTCAAGAATTTCTTTGACCAGATAAGCTTTGAGGATTTTGAAGCAAACAAGGACTTCGTCACGAGACCCGGAAGGGACACCTTTGGCGTCGGCATTGCCAACAAGGAGATCGTTGTTGACGGCGAAAAGTACACTATCATCGCCATCGGACTTCGAGGCTGCGGCTACTATGCAGAGTGGGCGGGCGACCTCAACGTCGGCGCAAGCGGCGACCATGCGGGCTTTGCCATTTGCCGTGACACCGCACTTGCATTCCTGAAGGAATACCTTGCAAAGCACACCGAGATAAACGGTAAGATCAAAATTTGGTGTACCGGCTACAGCAGAGGTGCAGCGGGCGCCAATATGCTCGGCGGCGCTATCGACGACATGATCGTCAGCGGCGAGAAGCTCGGCAGCAACGTAAGCCTCAGCCTCAACGACGTGTATATCTACACCTTTGAGGCTCCCATGGGCGCAGACACCGCAAAGATCGAAAGCAACGCATATAACAACATCCACAACATCGTAAACTACAACGACCTCGTCGTAAGAGTCGCTCCCGCAAGCATGAACTTCGGCAGATACGGCGTCGATCATGTGATGCCCACCGCCGATTTCGACGCAAACTACGATGAACTCAAGGCAAATATGCTTGAGGTTTTCGGCACTTTTGAAAACGCCGGAGAGTACCGCATCGACAATTTCAAGTACGTTACCGTCACCCCCGGTGCGACCATCGACAAGATCATTTCCTCGATAAAGGGCGACAAGATGACGCAGGGTCAGTTCCTCGACAAGCTCGTTGACGTCTTGTTTGCCGAGCTTGGCACCCGTGAGGATGTGTACGCAATGCAGGGCGGACTTCAGGAGCTTATTCTGCCCCTTATCGGCACCTACCCCGATCAGTGGGAGACCGTTAAAAAGAACCTTGCAGACAACGCAAAGGACAATTTCAAGGAGCTTATATTTAACCTTGTTACCGGCAACGAGGGTTCCTCCGTGGAGCTTGTTGCCAACATAATCCTTGACTCGCTCAGAGATGCGGGCATCAACGATGTCACCGCTGCGGAAGCAAAGGAAATTGCTGTGCAGGTCGTAAAATTTGCTCTGCCGCTTGCAGTGAAGCACCCGAACGAGATCGCAACTCTGCTCTACAATATCGTCGGCATTATGTCCGCACATTACGGTGAGCTGGGTATGTCGTGGATGCTCAGCATTCCTTCGGATTATATGCTGAACAAGCAGGCCAAAAGCGCAATGCCCTTTGACGATCTGCAGCGTGATGCATGGTGCTACAACGAAGTGAAGTACACCTACGACAACGGCATAATGAACGGTACGAAGCTCACGAGCTTCAGCCCGAACGGTGTTGTCAACAGAGGTCAGGTCGTCACCGTGCTTTACAGACTTGAGGGTTGCCCCTCGGTCGAAGGCATGAGCTGCGATCTTAAGGACGTCAGCGGTGCATGGTGCGAGGACGCAATAATCTGGGCATACAACAACGGCATCGCCAAGGGCTTTAACGACGGCTGCTTCCGTGCCGACCAGCAGGTGACGAGAGAGCAGCTTGCGGCGTTCCTCTACAGATACGCCGACGAGATAATCTACAACGGCACAATAAGCGTGGGCAACGGATACGCCAAGAGCTTCAGCGACGAGGCGAGCGTCGGCGCATTTGCACGGGAAGCCATGCTGTGGGCGGTCGAAAACGGCATAATCAACGGCACGACCGACGGCAGACTTAACCCTCAGGGCAACGCAAGCCGTGCGCAGTTTGCCTGCATGATCGCAAGATTTGAGCAGGGCATTGCCTGAATCGAAAAATCGGCAAAACTTAAAAGCCGGAGAGTCATTTTTGACTCTCCGGCTTTTTGCATAGGTCTAAGAAAAGCAATAAAACCTTGTATTTTACGGCTTTGAATGATAAAATATAATGATTAAATGTTTACCCATGGAGGACCCGATGGACTCATTTAAACTGGTTTCACCGTATAAAGCGATGGGAGATCAGCCGGAGGCTATAGATAAGCTTGTAAACGGCATCGAAAACGGCATCGACGAGCAGGTGCTGCTCGGCGTTACCGGCTCCGGCAAGACCTTTACCATGGCAAGTGTAATAGAGAAAATAAACCGCCCGACCCTCGTTTTGGCTCACAACAAGACCCTCGCAGCGCAGCTTTGTGCCGAGTTCCGTGAGTATTTCCCGGAAAATGCCGTCGAGTATTTTGTATCCTATTACGACTATTATCAGCCGGAGGCGTATATCCCTCATACGGACACCTTCATTGAGAAGGACAGCTCCATAAACGACGAGATCGAGCGTCTGCGGCACAGCGCAACGTCCAGTCTTTTTGAAAGACGGGACGTCATTGTCGTGTCCTCGGTCTCCTGCATATACGGCTTGGGCGACCCTATAGACTACGCCGCAATGGTCATCTCGCTCAGACCGGGACAGGAGCGCAACTTCGACGAGCTTCTGCGCAAGCTCATCGAGATCAGATACGAAAGAAACGACATCGCCTTTGAGCGCAACACCTTCAGAGTGCGAGGCGATACGGTCGATATTTTCCCGGCTTACTCCCACGACACGGCGATAAGAGTCGAGTTTTTCGGCGACGAGATCGACAGAATAAGCGAGATCAACGTCGTCAGCGGTGCCGTTATTAGACATCTCAGCCATGTTGCCATTTACCCTGCGAGCCACTACGTTGTCAGCAAGGATAAAATGAGCAGGGCAATTGACGAGATCAGACGCGAGTGTGACGAGCAAAGGGCAGCATTTGAAGCCAAGGGCAAGCTCATCGAGGCACAGAGGATCACCCAAAGAACGAACTACGACATTGAAATGATGCAGGAGCTGGGCTATTGCAGCGGCATAGAAAACTACTCCCGCATAATATCCGGCAGAGCGCCGGGCAGCGCCCCGATGACGCTGCTTGACTATTTCCCGAAGGACTTTCTCATGTTCATCGACGAAAGCCATGTGACGATACCGCAGGTCAGGGCAATGTACCGTGGCGACAGAGCGAGAAAGGAATCGCTTGTGGAGTACGGCTTCCGTCTGCCGTCGGCATTTGACAACAGACCGCTCAAATTTGACGAATTCAATGAGCGCATAAATCAGATAGTCTACGTTTCCGCAACCCCCGGCGACTATGAAAGGGAGCGTGCGGGACAGATCGCAGAGCAGATAATCCGCCCCACGGGACTTGTGGATCCGGAGATCTCGGTGCGTCCGAGCGAGGGGCAGATCGACGACCTTATCGGTGAGATAAACGCAAGGATCGAGAAAAATCAGCGCTGCCTTGTGACAACGCTTACGAAGAAGATGGCGGAGGACCTGTCCGAATACCTCGGCAATGCGGGAATAAAGTGCCGCTATATGCACCACGACGTCGGTGCAATTGAGCGTATGGAGATAATCCGCAGTCTGCGTCTCGGCGATTTTGACGTGCTTGTCGGCATTAACCTTCTGCGTGAGGGACTTGACCTCCCGGAGGTCAGCCTTGTTGCGATACTTGACGCCGACAAGGAGGGCTTCCTGCGCAGCGAAACGAGCCTTATCCAGACGATAGGCAGAGCGGCAAGAAACGCCGAGGGTCTTGTCATAATGTACGCTGACACGGTCACTGACTCGATGAGGCGAGCCATTGACGAGACGGAGAGACGTCGCAAAAAGCAGATGGACTACAACACCGCCCACGGCATAACGCCGAAAACCGTTACCAAGAGCGTCAGAGACCTGCTTGAGATCTCGACGGACGGCAAGAACACATCCAAGCGCCGTGACGGGGTCAAGATGACCGAAGCGGAGCGTCGTGCGGAAGCCGATGCGCTTGAAAAGAAGATGAAGGCTGCGGCAAAGATGCTTGAGTTTGAGCTTGCTGCGCAGCTTCGAGATGAAATAATCAGACTCCGGGGAGGCAAATGAAATGAAGCTGATGATACTTGACGGCAACAGCATAATTAACCGTGCGTATTACGGCGTTCGTATGCTCAATGCCCCGGACGGAACTCCGACAAACGGAGTTTACGGCTTTCTTTCCATCTTCCGCAAGCTGTTTGAAACGGAAAGGCCCGATGCGGTCTGCGTCGCATTCGATCTCAAGGCTCCGACCTTCAGGCATTTGCAGTACCCTCAGTACAAGGCGCAGAGAAAGGGAATGCCGGACGAGCTTGCGGTGCAGATGCCGGTGATGAAGGAGGTCCTTGACGCAATGGGCGTGCCTCGCCTTGAGCTTGAGGGCTTTGAGGCGGACGATATAATAGGCACCGTGAGCAGGATCTGCGAAAGAAACGGCTGGGACTGCCGCATCGTAACGGGAGATAAGGACAGCTTCCAACTCATTACCGATAAAAGTCATGTGATCCATTACAAATCCCGCATGGGCAAAACCGAGACGAAGGAGTATGACCCCGAAGTCTTTTTTGAGGAGTACGGCTTCTCGGCTCCCAAGATCGTTGACCTTAAAGCGCTCATGGGCGACAGCTCCGACAACATACCCGGAGTGCCGGGTGTCGGTGAAAAGACGGCAAAGGAGCTTATGCACAAGTACGGAAGCCTCGATGCGATATACGCCGACCTTTCGGCGCTTGACGTTAAAGAGGGTGTACGAAAGAAGCTTGAAAACGGCAAAGAGAGCGCATTCCTCTCCTATAAGCTTGCAACGATAGATACCGCTGCACCCATTGCGTTTTCTCCCGAAAGCTGCAAATGGAACGAGGACTACAAGCCGGAGCTTTACACGCTCTTTAAAAGGCTCGGCTTCAACAAGTTTTTGGAGAAGTGGGGCATAGAGGAAGCGCCGGAGACTCCGGCAGCCGCTGATGTCGTTGAGCTTGAGAGAGTGGAAAACGCCACGCTTGAGGAGCTTAGCGCAATGCTGGAGGCTGCCGAGCTTGTCGCAGTCGCAGCATTTGACGAGTTGGACAGACTTGAGATCTGCAACGGGAAAAAGCTGTACGACGTCCGTTGGACTTCGCTCGGAGACGATTACTCAAAGCTTTTAAAGCTCCTGTTCTCGGAGCGGGTGAAGAAAGCGGGACACGGGGTCAAAGCGCTCATGTCGCTGCTCATCTCGGAAAAGCTCCCCGTTTCCGGATTCTGCTTTGACACGGAGCTTGCGGCATATCTGCTTGACGCAAGGGAAGGCTCTTACCCGATAGAGCAGGTCACCATGCGCTACCTCGGACGTGAAATGTTCGGCGCCGAGGGCGTGTATGCACTGACGCCGGTTTTGAAAACCAAGCTCTCGGAGCTTAACATGGACGAGCTGTTTTACAATATCGAGCTGCCGCTGTGCGAGGTGCTTGCCGATATGGAGGACGAGGGCTTTCTCGTTGACAGGGCGGCACTCGGCGAATTCGGTACGTCGCTCAGTGCCGAGATAGAAAAGCTCAAAACCGAGATATGGGACTTAGCCGGTGGCGAGTTCAATATAAATTCACCGAAGCAGCTCGGCGAGGTGCTGTTTCTGCGCCTCGGACTGCCTGCGGGGAAGAAGACCAAAACAGGTTGGAGTACGAACGCCGACGTTTTGGAAAAGCTCAGGGACAAGCACCCCATCGTCAACATGATAATGGACTACCGTATGTTGACAAAGCTCAAGTCCACATACGCAGACGGGCTGTTGAAGCTTATCGGAGCGGACGGGCGTCTGCACACGAGCTTTCAGATGACGGCGACGGCGACGGGACGTCTTTCGAGTACCGAGCCGAACCTGCAAAACATCCCCATACGCAAGGAGCTTGGCGCAAGGATCAGAAAAATGTTCATCGCACCGCAGGGTAAGCTGCTTGTCGATGCCGACTACAGCCAGATAGAGCTGCGTCTGCTTGCGCACATATCCGGCGACAGACATATGCAGGAGGCGTTCCTTGAGGGCGACGACATACACCGTGTAACGGCGTCGCAGGTGTTCTCCGTTCCGCTTTCGGAGGTCACGACGCTTCAGCGCAGTAGGGCAAAGGCGGTCAACTTCGGCATAGTCTACGGCATTTCGGCATGGTCGCTTGCGCAGGACATCGGAGTTTTTCCGTCCGAGGCAAAGCAATATATGGACGCATACCTTGAAAAATACTCCGGTGTGCGGGACTATATGAAGAGCATCGTCGAAAAGGCAAAGCGGGACGGATATGTTTCCACCGTGTATAATCGCAGACGTGCGCTGCCGGAGCTTTCTTCGTCAAACTTCAATATGCGCTCCTTCGGTGAGCGTGTGGCGCTCAATATGCCGATACAGGGGACTGCGGCGGATATTATAAAGCTTGCGATGGTGAACGTGTACAGGCGGCTTAAAAACGAGGGCTTACAGTCGAAGCTTATACTTCAGGTACACGACGAGCTTATATGCGAATGCCCGGAGGACGAAGCCGAGAGAGTAAAGCTGATCCTCTCCGAGGAGATGGAAAACGTTGCAAAGCTCTCGGTGCCTCTGATAGTCGAGGCAAAGAGCGGGCATAGTTGGGCGGAGGCACACTGATGATGAATTTTGAAGAAGCGGGATATGTACTTGACTCGCTTATGGAGCAGCTCCCGGAGGGCATCTTCCGCAGCTTAAACGGAGGAGTGAGCCTTATTGAGGATGAGCGCATGAGCGATGACGGAAGGTACACCCTCGGAACTTATTTCGTGAACGGAATGGGTCGGTATATCGAGATATACTACGGCTCCTTTGTGAAGCTTTACGGCGATATGGACGACGAGACCTTTGAAAAGCGCCTGAAAAAGACCCTGCACCATGAGCTGACGCACCACGTCGAGAATATGGCGGGGGACAGGAGCCTTGAGCGTTGGGATGAACGGCAGGAGCAGCTTTGCGGCTTTAACGGCATTGACGTTCACAGTATACTGTTCGTCGCCGACGACGATACGTCGCTTGCACCTTCCGCTTCGGCGTTCTTTGAACTGAACAAAGGTGAGACGCTTTATGACGTTACCTCCTCCTCGGCGGGGCTTTCCGCAGGAGGTGGCATAAACCCCAAGGTGCTGAAAGCCGGTGCGCCGGAAAGCGTTGCCCGTCACTTGCCCGCAGAGGCAACGAGGGAACTTGTTGCAGCGCACGATGTCGTGCTGTGCATGACCGCAGCGCAGGCGGACGAGCTGTCGAAGCGTTTTCAGGATCTTGACGAACGGATAATGTGCCTTGCGGAGTATGACCTTGAGCCGCCGAGTCTGCCGTTTGGTTGGAAAAAGTGCATGAACACTCTGCTTGACGAGGTGCTTGCCGTTGTCGACGAGCTTAACGAGGAACGCAGCGATGGACTTTGAGATAGTTAACGCAGATCCGGAACACGTTGCCGATATCGAAAGACTTGAAAAGCTCTGCTTTTCCGTGCCGTGGACAAACGAGCAGATACGCTCGCAGCTTGGCGGCGACAACCACGTCTTTATAGCGGCACGTTCGCCAGACGGTGCGATACTCGGCTATGTGGGGCTTATGTATGTGCTTGACGAGGGCTACATTTCAAACGTTGCGGTTGATCCCGACTGCCGCCGCATGGGTATAGCCGATGCGCTGATCTGCGAGATCGTGAGCAGGGCAAAGGCTTTGGAGCTTTCGTTTGTGACGCTTGAGGTCAGGGAGAGCAACGCTCCCGCACGCAGGCTTTACGAAAAACACGGCTTTGAAAATGTCGGACTTCGGAAAAATTACTATGACTTTCCCAAAGAAAATGCTATACTGATGACATTGTTTTTGAAATGAGGAATTGAATTGAAAATACTGTCTTTTGAATCTTCCTGTGACGAGACCGCCGTTGCGGTCGTCGAAAACGGAAGGACCGTACTGACCGATCAGATATTCTCTCAGGCGGACCTCCATGCGGTATACGGCGGCGTAGTGCCGGAAATCGCATCGAGAAGCCATGTCGAGGTCATATCCCGCCTTGCGCAGAGAGCGATCGAGGTCGCCGGCATATCGAAAAGCGATATTGACGCCGTCGGCGTTACATATGCGCCCGGTCTTATAGGCACGGTGCTTGTGGGACTTAACTTTGCGAAGGCGACTGCGCTTGCGCTCGGCGTGCCGCTTATCCCCGTGCACCACATAAAGGGTCACGTTGCGGCAAACTATATTGCCTACCCGGAGCTTGAGCCGCCGTTTCTGTGCCTTGCCATCTCCGGCGGCAACACGCTTATCATAGATGTTCGTACTTACACGGATATGCATATAATCGGCGCTACGAGAGACGACGCTGCGGGCGAATGCTTTGACAAGACGGCGAGGGTTCTGGGACTGCCGTACCCCGGCGGCAAGCATATTGACAAGCTGTCTCAGGGCGGAGACGATAAAAAGTACAAGCTGCCGAGAACGCATATCGAGGGTAGCGCCTATGACATGAGCTTTTCCGGGCTTAAAACCGCAGTTATCAACACTGTTCACAATGCCGAGCAAAAGGGCGAGACTCTTGACAGAGCGTCGCTTGCGGCGTCGTTCGTCGCAGCCGTCAGCGACACTCTTGTGCCGAGGACCATGGCAGCCGCAAGAGAGCTTGGGTATAAGAAGATCGCAATTGCGGGTGGTGTTGCTGCCAATACGAGGATCCGTGCCGACTTCAAGAAGGCGGCTGAAAAGGACGGCTGCACGCTTTATGTGCCGCCGCTGAGCCTATGCGGAGACAACGGTGCAATGATAGGCAGTCAGGCGTACTACGAGTACCTTGCGGGCAATATAGCCGGAAGCGATCTTAACGCCTATGCCAACATGGAATTGTAAGGGGTCATACACATGGGAACACACGAGGGACACAGACAGAGAATGAAGGAGCGCTATGCCCAAACGGGGCTTGAAGGCTTCAGCGACCTGAACGCTCTTGAGTTTCTGCTGTTTTACGCCGTGCCGAGGAGAGATACAAACGAGCTTGCGCATGAGCTTATGGAGCGCTTCGGATCACTTACGGGAGTCCTAGAAGCCGATATGGATGAGCTTCGGAGCGTCAAGGGAATAGGGGATAACGCCGCAACGCTTTTGAGCCTCGTCCCGCAGATCAGCAGAAGGTACATGGAACGCAAGACGCTTCCGCAGAAGAAGATACGCAACAGCACGGATGCGGCGCAGTACTTTGTTTCAAAGTTTGCCTACGAATACAACGAGGTCGCATATGCAATGTTTCTTGACACAAAGCACTGCATCATATGCACGAAGGAAATGTCAAGAGGCGTCATTAACGGGCTTGAGCTTAGTGTGAGAAGCCTTGTCGAGGCGTGCCTAAAGCTCCATGCACAGGCTGTGATAATTGCCCACAATCATCCGAATGCAAGCTTGGAGCCTTCGTCCGAGGACGAATATTTTACAACTTCGCTCAAAAAATCGCTGTTTCTTGTGGATGTTGAGCTGTTAGATCATATCATCGTGTCGGGAAATGAGTATATATCGCTGAAAAATATTGGACTTATGTAAACGATTTTTTGTTACCGTTTTGTATTAAAATATCATTAGAGAGTTTGACTTGATTTTACAATTCTGCGCAAACATACTGAAAATGCTGCGATTTTTAGATGTTGAAAACTCTGTTGAAAGTGTTGATAACTATTTGCAAAATAATTATTGACCATAATTATGAAAACCGATAGAGCCGCTGCGAGGATAGAAAAAACCTTGAAATTTCAATACATTTTCAAAATTTAAAGCATTGAATTTTTATCGTGACGTTTTGTTTTCCGACAAAAATATACGAATTGTAATTTAACTGCCGATTGACTTTAGAAAGCAACTGTGCTAAAATACCCACGCTGACGCTGCTGGTGTGGCTCAATGGCAGAGCATCTCACTCGTAATGAGAAGGTTGTGAGTTCGATTCTCACCACCAGCTCCAGTAAAAAAGCTTACGGATCTATCCGTAAGCTTTTTTTGTTTATTCCGCATCTTTTGTGACTTTGAATTTAAGTTCGGTGCCGTTTATCAGCAAGACACCTTCGCCGACTTGCCCGGTGCTTTTAACATATGTGCCGCCGCAGCCGCCCTTGAGACTTATAACTGAGGGACCGATAAGCTCTATCGCACCCTTGGCTTCGAGAGTGACCGGCTCATTGTAATAGGTGCAGACGTTGCCGTTTTCGTCGACTGCCCGGATCCTGACGGCGGAAACGTCGTAGGTCGCAGCTTCGGTCAGCGTATAGCTGCTTGCCTCCGATACAATGTGAGGCACGACGCCGGGCTTTCTCGTGACGGATGCGACGACCTCGGCGTTCTTTATTGCGTCGAATCTCCACACCGTAGCTTCACCGCCCCAGTTGCCGACGTACTTACCGTAAAGCTCGTAGCCGTCGGAGAAGGACAGACCCTTAAACAGCATGAGCTTTGCGAGCTTCAGCATTATCTTGGGCGACAGATTTGACATACCGCCTGCCGCAACCGCAAGCAGGCACTCTTTTAGTGCAGTGGAGGTCTCACCGTCATAACCCTCGACGGTTTCAAGCATATTGCCGATAAAGTCGTCGATCAACACGGGAGGATGCGGCATGGCAGGGTACTTATCCTTTGCGGGGTAATAATCTGCAACGTGAATGCCGTTTTTGTACAGACGCACAAAGTCAGCATTCGTGAAAACGTACACGCTGCCGATGTTTCCGGCGGGATGCTCTCCGATGTCCATGGTCGAGGAAACGGTGCAGCAGGGAGTGTCGTCACTTTGACTTGCGTATACCGCCGCTGCAAGCTTGGGGTTTCTGAACATATCCATGACCCCATGATAGCATACGGCGTCCCCGCTGCCGAAATCACGGTGCGTGTTGTAATCGAACATACACCACGGGAAAATGCCGCAGATGTCGCTTTCTGCATACATTGCGTCAAGCACCTTAGCGTGACGCAGAGCGTGGCTTAGGCGGTGCGCTTCATCGTCAAAGGGCTTTGTCGGAAACATATGCCCGTTGCACTCCGAAACAAGATAGGGCTTTGACTTGTCGGAGGTCACCTTGCGCTTGGGCTTCAGTCCCGCATTCGTGCCGCAGTGCGAAAAATCGTTGAATGCATAAACGTCCTCAAGCAGACTGCTCTTTTCGAGATACCTTACGCCGCTTGTCTGCCGGGACGAGTCAAGCCTGTGCGCAAGCTTGTTTGTTCTGCGGTACAGCTCGTCGCAGTCCTGCGACTCGTTTATACGCACGCCCCAGAGAATTATGCTTGGATGGTGCATATTCTGCCGTATCAATTCCTCGGTGTTTTTCACCGCCTGATCCTTCCATGCGGCGTCGCCGATGTGCTGCCAACCGGGGATCTCCGTGAACACAAGCAGTCCTAGCTCGTCGCAGCGGTCAAAGAAGTGCTGCGACTGGGGATAGTGCGAGGTCCTGACGGCGTTTACGCCAAGCTCGTTTTTCAGTATTTCGGCGTCGAGGACCTGCATGGACTTCGGCATTGCGTAGCCGACATATGCGTAGCTTTGGTGGCGGTTAAGCCCACGAAGCTTTAATCTGCTGCCGTTAATGTAAAAGCCGTCCTTTTTAAACTCCGCCGTTCTGAATCCGAAGCGCAGGCTCTTTTCGTCAACAATGCGCTGCTGCGCATCCAAACGGCAGACCTTGAGCGTGTAGAGATACGGCGACTCCGGCGACCAAAGTCTTGCATCCGGCAGCGAAAGTCTAAACTTGCGTCCCTTTGCGGTGGCAACGGTGTTGCCGTCAGCATCTATGATGCTGCTCACAAGGCTGCTGTGACGGAGCTTGCGCTCGGTGCTTATGCGCACTTTAATCTCTCGCAGCGCCGTGTTTTCAATAAGCACGTCGCCGATAAAGCCGACGGAGCGCACAAGGAGACTGACCTCACGGTACAGTCCGCCGTAGCAGAGGTAGTCTATGACAAAGCCGAAGGGCGGGACATTGAGGCTCTCACGGCAGTCGAGCTTAACGGTCACGGTGTTCTCGGCACCGAAGCTTATGTGCGGGGTCAGATCGGCCTCAAAAGCGGTGTAACCGCAGTCGTGGTGTGCGACCTCCTCACCGTTGCAGTACACGACTGCGGAATGAGCCGCACCGTCAAAGCGAAGCGACAGGAGCTTATCCGACCAGTCGTCGGGTACGAAAAAGCTCTTTTGATAACCGCAGACCGTTTGGTAGTCCTTGCAGTCAACGTAGTTGTACGGCAGCTCCTTGACGGTATGCGGAAGCCGAACCTTTTCCGCTGCGTCAAAGCCATGCTCGTAATCGAAGGTGAACAGCCAATCGTCGTTAAAAGGGATATTCATAGCGCACACTCCAAATGATTTTTTGTCATTTTATCATATATGACAGGATTTGAAAACGATTTTAAAGAATTTGCCGACACTTTTGTGTACAAGGTAGAAAAGGAATAATTAGTTGCTTTTATTGCCTTGCGGATATATAATTATAATGTATCAAAAATGTAAGGACAGGTGAATGCTATGATTATTGACTGCACAAAGCTTGGCGGTCGCTGCTCCTGCGGCAGGGAGCATCCGCTGCACACAAAGTATATTGTCTGTGAGGCAGGCTGCATGGACAAGGCAGACGAGTATTTTGAGCTTGCCGGACTTTCGGGAAGGAGAGCCGTTATCTACGACTCAAACACCTACAATAATCAGTGGATACCTCATATTAAGGCAGACCAGGAGATAGTCCTCGACGCAACGGGACTTCATACGGACAAGGACAAGGTCGAGGAGATGATGACGCAGCTCCGTGACCCTGAGATTATCGTCGCCGTCGGCGGCGGTACGATCACCGACTTCGGCAGATACAGCGCCGACAAGCTGGGAGTGCCGTTCGTGTCAGTGCCTACGCTCGTCAGCGCAGACGGATTCTCAGCCAACATCTGCTCCATAATCATCGACGGGCAGAAGAAGTCGATCCCGATGATCGCCGCAACGCTCGTTTTGTGCGACATAAACATCGTCTCTCATGTTCCCATGTTCCTGACGATGAGCGGCGTGTGCGATATTATGTCGAAGTACATTTCTCTTGCCGACTGGAAGATTTCCCACATCGTCACCGGCGAATACATATGCCCTGAGATCGTCAGAATGGCAGAGGAAGCATTAAAGAGAACGAGAGACTGCTGCATGGACCTCCTTGAGAATAAGACGGAGGCATATGAAGCAATGGCGGCGTCGCTCATGGAGAGCGGACTTACGATGCAGATGCTCTCAAATTCCAGAGCCGCAAGCGGTGCGGAGCATCTTATTGCCCACCTCGCGGAAATGCGTCCGCCGAGATTTGAATCCGCCGGCGGAATACATGGTGAATGTGTCGGCGTCGGAACCGTGCTTATGGCTGAGCGCTACCATGAAATGATAGCCAAAAAGCCTGTTGCAAAGCCCTTTGTACCGTATGACGAGGCGTGGATCAGAGAAAAGTTCGGACCCTTGGCGGACGGTATCATTAAGGAAAACAGCAACGATATACTCGCAAGCTTCGACCCGCAGAACATAATCGACCACTGGGACGAGATAGTCGAGATCGTTAAGACCATCCCCGAAGCGGATGAGCTTCGCAAGCTGTACTCGGCACTGGGTGCAAAGTACAGGCTTGAGGATATCCATATCGACCCGGCACTCAAGGAGGACTGCATCGAGATGTCCGTCGCAATACGCAACCGCCTCACCTTTATGCGTATGAGCAGAGTGCTTGACTACAACTGAGCGGAGACAAACATGGATAAGCTTCTAAATTCTAAACTCTTCCTGCTCGACATGGACGGCACTTTGTACCTCGGAGACGAGGTTTTCGACGGTGCTATCGACTTTATAGAAACCATTGAGAATACCGGGAGAGAGTACATTTATCTGACCAACAACTCCTCCCGTGCAGGCATTGATTACATCACGAGGCTGCGCAAGCTCGGTTTTCCATGTGAGGAGAAAAACGTCTTTACTTCGGGTATGGCGACCGCAATGTACTTAAACGAGAAGTTTCCCGGCGAAACGGTGTACCCCGTCGGAACGCCCGCATTCCTGTTGGAGCTTTCGGCATACGGTGTGCCGCTCGGCGACGGGGAGGACGTTAAGGTCGTCTGCGTGGGATTTGACACCACGCTGACCTATGAAAAGCTTGACAAAGCGGTGCATTATCTCAGACACGGTGCGGCTTTCGTCGCCGCAAACCCCGACTGGGTGTGTCCCATGCCTGCGGGCGAGGTCCTGCCGGACTGCGGCAGCATATGTGCGCTGCTCACCGCCGCATCGGGTGCGGTACCCAAGTATATCGGCAAGCCCAACCGCAGTATGGTTGACATAATATCTTCAAAAACCGGGATACCGAACGAAAACATATGCTGCGTCGGCGATAGGCTCTATACCGACATCGCCGTTGCGCAGAACGCCGGAGCGGTTTCCGTGTGCGTTCTGTCGGGCGAAAGCACGACGGACGACATTGCCGCCGCCGAGCGCAAGCCGGACTATGTGTTGGATAGCGTTGCGGTCATTGCAAGGCTTCTAAAAGAAAATTACGGAAAATGACCCTCAAAGGGTCATTTTCCGTAATGGAATACTATATCCTCCGTCGGTATCTTGTCCCACGAAAAGCCCTGCAAAAGCTCGTTTGGACTTATCGGAGAATCGCTTTCCCGCAGCACAAGAAGCTTTGCGAGCATACCGATGACTTCCTCCGGGGAATGCTCTTTAAGTAAAACCGCCGTACTCAGATCGCCGAAGCGCTTTGACATTTTGCGGTCGCCGAGAAGTATCAGTGGTGCGTGACAGTAGTCGGGAGCGCTGCCGCCGAGCTGCCGTATGAGCCAAATTTGCTTTGCGGTCGATGACAGAAGGTCACGACCTCTGACGACTCGGCTTATGCCCATATCCATGTCGTCGAACGATACCGCAAGCTGATAGGCATAGATCCCGTCGGAACGCCGGATAATAAAGTCACCGTCGTTTGCAAGGTTTACACGCTGCACGCCGTAGTGACCGTCGGTAAAGACGATCTCACTGTCGGGGACGGACACCTTCCACGCAGGGCGCTTTCCCGCTGCTTCGAGCGTCCGACGTTCGGAAGCGCTCAGGGTCTTGCAGCGGCAGACGCTGCGGTCGTGTGCATCGCCCTCGTGCGGTGCGGAGGCGGCAAGCCGCTGATTTCTGCTGCAATAGCAGGTGTATAAAAGCCCCTTTTGTCGGAGCAGCTCAAACGCACCGTCGTACAGCGCCGTGCGCCCGCTCTGATTGCTTATGCCGGGATATTCATCCCAGTTGAGTCCAAGCCGACGCATATCGCTCATTATTCCTTCGGCGTATTCCTTTTTGCTGCGGGCGGGGTCGAGATCCTCAAGGCGAAAGACGATCTTTCCGCCGAGAGACCTTGCATCGAGCCACGCAAGCAGGAGAGAGGACAGGTTGCCGAGATGCAGCATACCGCTGGGACTTGGGGCGAAACGCCCGCATATTGATCCGAAATCGTTCATAGCACCATTCTCTTCGATAATTTCTGCTTATATTTAAGCATATTCGGACGAAAAATTAAATATTTATCTATCATTTTTAATGAAAATATGCTATAAATATTTCTATAAATATTATTAACGGAAATGAGGTCGTAAAATGGCAAGCTCAACAAAGGAAGCCTTGGGCAATGCGCTCAAAAAAATGCTGGCAATCAAGCCCATTGACAAGATAACCGTAAAGGATCTTGTCGAGGAATGCGGGGTCAATAGACAGACGTTCTATTATCACTTCGACGATGTATATGACCTCATGGAGTGGGTCTTTGAGGAGGATGCAAAC